>NZ_JADMOD010000013.1:0-97788 GCF_015558525.1 Anaeromassilibacillus sp. D41t1_190614_C2
CCTATGAAGGCTCTGTCCTTCTACTTTTTTATTTGCTTTTACTTGCTCTTCTGTCCAACATGTATTGTAGCTCTACAGGCCTATCTTGTGAAAAATGCTGCAACCCTTGCGAGAATATGCACAATATGGTATAATGACTCGAAAACCATACAACATGGGGAGGGCTAACCTTTTGGCAGAATTTTCCCAAAAACAATATATGGAGGACGTGGCGCAGATCATGGCGGTCCGTGCGCGCGGGCCTCAACCCATGGCATTTGTACACACCTATGGATGCCAGCAGAACGTCGCGGACGGCGAAAAAATCAAAGGCCAGTTGGAAGAGATGGGGTTCGGTTTTACGGACGACGTAAACGAAGCGGACTTTATTCTGTTCAACACCTGTGCAATCCGCGAACATGCCGAGGACCGGGTGTTCGGCAATGTGGGTGCTTTAAAGAATGTCAAACGCCGCCATCCGTCCGTACTGATTGCGTTGTGCGGATGCATGATGGAGCAGGAACATGTGGCGGAGCGCATTCGCAAGAGCTTTCCTTATGTCAATTTGGTCTTTGGCACACATGTGATTCATAAATTTCCGGAGCTGATGTTCCGCATGTTGACGGACGGGCGCCGTGTGTTTGAGCGCGGCGACGACAGCGAGGACCAGCAGATTGTGGAGGGGCTTCCCATCCACCGCGATGGAAATGTGCGCGCGTGGTGTACGGTGATGTATGGCTGCGACAATTTCTGTTCCTACTGTATTGTCCCCTACGTGCGCGGCAGGGAGCGCAGCCGCTCTCCTCAGGCGATTTTGGAGGAATTCACCGGCTTGGTGCAGGCCGGGTATAAGGACATCACCCTGTTGGGGCAGAATGTGAATTCCTACGGCAAGCATCGGGAGGAAGGGGTCAATTTTTCAGCGTTGCTGCGCATGCTCGACGAGGTGGAAGGCGATTACCGCATCCGCTTCATGACCTCCCATCCCAAGGACGCAACCCATGAGCTGATCGATACCATCGCGCAGGGAAAGCACATCAGCCACCATCTGCACCTTCCGTTCCAATCCGGCAACAACCGTGTGCTGCGGGAGATGAACCGCGGCTATACGCGTGAAAAATATTTGGACCTGATCGCCTATGCGAAGGACAAAATTCCGGATCTTTCTCTAACCTCGGACATCATCGTCGGCTTCCCCGGGGAAACCTATGAAGAATTCCTCGACACGGTGGACCTCATTCGGCGGGTGGAGTTTACCTCCCTCTACACGTTTATCTATTCGCCGCGCGTGGGAACCCGTGCCGCAAAGATGGACGATCCCATCCCGGCGGAGGAGAAAACCAAGTGGTTCCAGGAGCTCTGTTCTGTGCAGGAACAGATTGCGGCGCGACGCTGTGCGGCGGCTGTGGGAACCGTCCAGCGGGTGCTGGTGGAAGAGCAGAATGAAAAGACTGGCCTGCTGACCGGCCGGACGGATGGCAACGTCGTGGCGGATTTTCCGGGCAATGCGTCTCGGATCGGAACGTTTGCCGATGTTCGCGTGACAGCAGCGCGCAATTGGATTTTGCGCGGGGAACTGGAAGGAGCAACCGATTAAAGCGCTTTGAAACCTTTTTTAAGGATTCTTGATATACCACCTATATTTTGAAAGGAACAGGAGCGATGGATATGGATATTATTGAGTTGGCCAGAGAGATCGGCCGCGAGCTACAGAAGGACGAGCGTTATCTGAACATGCGCACCGTGAGCGCACAGTGCGATAAGGACGAAGAGTTGCAGGAGCTGATCGGGGAGTTTAACCTCAAGCGGATTGCCATCAGCAACGAGACTCAGAGCGACACGCGCGACGAGGAAAAACTGCAGCGTCTGAACGGCGAGATGCGCCATATCTATGCACGCATCATGCAGAATGAGAACATGACGGCCTATAACCGCGCAAAGGAGGACTTTGACCGGCTGTTGCAGCGCATCAGCGCGATCATCAGCCAGAGCGCCGACGGCGAGGACCCGAACACGGCCGACTATGTGGAATCCTGCGGCGGGAATTGTTCCGCCTGCGGCGGTTGCGGCTGATCCCGCCAAGGACGAAGAACATTCGAATGGAACCGAGAGACGATCCTCCCGCCGGGCCTGTTCCGGCGGGGATTGTTTCTTTTTTGAAAGAGGAGAGGCATTGGCATGGCGAATTTATCCCCGATGATGCAGCAGTATTTTCAGATTAAGGAGCAGTATCCCGACACGCTTCTGTTTTTCCGCCTGGGCGACTTTTATGAAATGTTTTTTGACGATGCAAAGCTCGCCTCGCGCGAGTTGGAATTGACCCTCACCGGGCGCGATTGCGGGCAGGAGGAGCGCGCGCCCATGTGCGGCGTGCCGTTCCACAGCGCGGAGACCTATATCGCCCGGTTGGTTGCGAAGGGGTACAAGGTGGCCATCTGCGAGCAGATGGAGGACCCTGCGCTCGCAAAGGGGCTTGTCAAGCGCGACATCGTCCGCGTCATCACTCCGGGCACCGTGCTGGAAAGCAGTATGTTGGATGAGACGCGCAACAATTTTATCTGTTCGCTCTGCGCGGAGGGAAAGCAAGCGGGAATCTGTTTTGCAGACATCTCCACGGGGGAGCTGCATGCCACCACCCTGGAAGGGGAGGATTTGGAGGAACGCTTGGTCAATGAGCTCTCGCGCTATTCGCCGCGGGAGATTCTCATCAACCCGGACGCTTTGGAATACAAAACCCTGCCGCCCTTCATCAAGGAACGCCTTTCCGCCAGCTTGGAGCTTTTGGAGGCGGCGGAGTATGAGGCGGAGACGTGTGAACCGCTTGTTTTGGAGCAATTTCAAAAGGAGACGCTGGACGCATTGGGTCTGGAGCAAAGCCCGCTGGTGGTGCGGGCGATTGGCGCCCTGCTGTGCTATTTAAAGCGCACCCAGCGGACGGGACTGGAGCGTATGACGGAGGTCGAGCTCTACAGCGGCGCCCAGTTTATGCGGCTGGACCTGAATGCCCGCCGGAATTTGGAACTGCTCGAAACCATGCGGAACAAGGAAAAGCGCGGGTCCCTGCTCTGGGTGTTGGATAAGACCCGCACGGCCATGGGCAAGCGTCTGATCCGTGCGTGGATCGAGCAGCCGCTTCTCAGCCCGGCGCAGATCAGCCGCCGGTTGAATGCGGTGGAAGAGCTCTCGGGGGATGCTATTTTGCGCGGCAGCCTCTCGGAGCAGCTCACCGGAATCTACGATTTGGAGCGCCTGATGTCGCGGATTGTGTACGGTTCCGCCAATGGGCGGGAGCTGCGGTCTTTGGCGGCGGCAGCAGCCAAGCTGCCGGGGTTGAAGGGCCTCTTGAAGGATGCGCAATCGGCCATGCTTTCTGGCGTTTACCAGGATCTGGATACGCTCGACGATGTGTTGGAGCTGATCGACCGCGCCATTGTGGAGGACCCGCCGTTTACCATCCGGGAGGGCGGCATCATCAAACCCGGCTACAGCGCGGAGCTGGACGAGCTCAAGGGCGATATGAGCGATGGGAAGGGGATCATCGCGCAAATCGAGGCCAAGGAGCGCGAACGCACGGGGATTCCGAAACTGAAGGTCGGCTATAACCGCGTATTTGGTTATTATATCGAGATCACCAATGCCTACAAGGACCAGGCGCCCCCGGAGTACATACGCAAGCAGACCCTCACCAATTGCGAGCGCTACATCACGCCGGAGCTCAAGGAGCTGGAGGGGCGCATCCTTGGCGCGCACGACCGCTCCGTCCAGCTGGAACACCAGCTCTTTGACGAGGTTCGCAAGACCGTGGCCGCCCAGCTCAACCGGATTCAAAAGACAGCGCGTGCAGTGGCCCGCCTCGACGTCTTGCTTTCCTTTGCGCAGGTCTCCGTGGACAACGGCTATACCCGGCCGGTGGTCGATCTCAATGGAAAGATTTTGCTCAAGGAGAGCCGCCACCCGGTGGTGGAAACGCTTTTGGACGCGCCCTTTGTACCGAACGACGTGCTGCTGGACAAGGGGGAGAACCGGGTTGCGATCATCACCGGCCCCAATATGGCGGGCAAATCGACCTATATGCGCCAGATTGCCCTGATTGTCATCATGGCGCAGATCGGCTGCTTTGTCCCGGCCTCCTATGCGGAAATCGGCATTGTAGACAGCATTTTCACGCGCGTCGGCGCGTCGGACGACCTCGCTTCCGGGCAGTCCACCTTTATGGTGGAGATGACCGAGGTGGCGGAAATCATCAAAAACGCGACGGACAAAAGCCTGTTGATCCTGGACGAGATTGGCCGCGGAACCTCTACCTACGACGGCATGAGCATTGCGCGCGCCGTGCTGGAATATGCCGCAGACAAAAAGGCTCTTGGCGCAAAGACGCTCTTTGCCACCCATTACCACGAGTTGACCGAGCTGGAGTCGCTTATCGACGGCGTGAAAAACTATAATATCGCGGTCAAGAAGCGCGGCGACGACATCACCTTCCTACGGCGCATCGTGCGCGGCGGGGCGGACGACAGCTTTGGCATCGAAGTGGCGAAGCTGGCTGGTGTGCCGGACAAGGTGGTTTCACGCGCGAAACAGATTTTGGCCGAGTTGGAACAGGGACAGCAGGTTTCCATGCCGAAGGCGCGCGGCAGAAAACGCCAGGAGGAGCCGGAAGTGCAGTTGGCCCTGATCCCTCCAAACGAGACAGAGGTGATGGACCGTCTGCGGCAGCTGGACGTCAACACACTGACGCCCATTGAATGCATGAACACGCTATTTGAGCTTTGTAGGATTGCAAAGGAATAAAGAGATCGGGATCGATGAAGATAAAGGAGGTGCCGTATGGGAAAAATCAATGTGCTGGATAAACATGTGGCCGAGCTGATCGCTGCCGGCGAGGTGGTGGAGCGGCCGAGTTCCGTCATCAAGGAGCTTGTGGAAAATGCAGTGGACGCTGGCGCGACCGTCCTGACGGTGGAGATCAAAAACGGCGGCACGACCTTTATGCGCGTCACCGACAATGGCTGCGGGATTGCGCGGGAAGACGTCCCGGTCGCTTTCCTGCGGCACGCAACCAGCAAGGTGAAGGTACAGGACGATCTGGAAAACATCGCCACGCTTGGGTTCCGCGGGGAGGCGCTGGCTTCCATTGCGGCGGTGGCGCATGTGGAGCTGCTCACCCGCACGGCGGACGAGCTGGCGGGGACGCACTATGTGATCTCCGGCGGGGAAGAGGAGTGCTGTGAGGACGCGGGCTGCGCCCAGGGGACTACCTTCGTGGTGCGCGACCTCTTTTACAACACGCCCGCCCGCATGAAGTTCCTAAAGAAGGATGTGACGGAGGCCAACGCGGTTGCGGCGGTGATGGACCGGCTGGCGCTTTCCCATCCAGAGGTTTCCGTGCGCTTCATTCGGGACGGCAAGGAGACGCTCCACACGCCAGGGGATGGAAAATTGAAGTCCGCCATTTACGCGGTGTTTGGCAAGGAGTTTACCGCCGGGTTGATGCCGGTGGAATACGCCTACAACGGGGTGGAGGTGTCCGGCTTTGTCAGCAAGCCTGCAAATGCCCGTCCCAACCGCAGCATGCAGCACTTTTTCCTCAACGGCCGTTATGTAAAGAGCCGGACCGCGATGGTCGCCTTGGAGGAGGCCTTTAAAGGCTCCCTGATGGTAGGAAAGATGCCGGCGTGCGTGCTGCATCTCCGTATGGCCTATGGTTCCGTGGATGTCAATGTGCATCCAGCCAAAATTGAAGTGCGCTTTTCAAATGAACGCCCGATTTTTGATGCGGTCTATCACGGGGTGAAGACGGCTTTGAATCAATGGGACAGCCCCCATGTGATGAAGCTGGAGCGCCCCGCCCAGGCCCCTTTCCCAAAAACCCGCACGGTGGAGCAGCTTCCCCTGCGGACGGAGCAGCCGGTTCCGCAGAAGGCCGTGGAGACGGAACATGCGGTACAGGAACCAGATGCTACACCTAAGCCGGAGGCACCTTCTCTACCGATCAAGCCCGCCGAGCCGCTTCCGGGCCTTGCCGTGAATGACAGTGGCGCGCCTGCGGGATTGACCCGCACCTTTGGCGCGGATATGCGCTTTGCGGATGTCGCCGGGCCGGAGGATGAAGAATGGGCGGCGGTGGAGGCGCTTCCGCAGCCGGAGGCCGTAAAAGAAGAGCAGCCGGTCCCCACAGAACAAATTCCCGCAGAACAAACTCCCACGGAGACGCTACTGCCCAAGCAAGAACGCCCACCGGCCCGTTTGGTTGGAGAAGCGTTTGGAACGTATATCATCCTGGAGCGCGGGGATGAACTGGTTTTGATCGACAAACATGCCGCGCACGAGCGGATGCTCTACGAGGAGTTAAAGGCAAACCGTGGGACGGCCGCCCATCAGATGCTGTTGGAACCGGTGACCGTTACATTGGAAAAGAACGAATATGCCGCTGTGCTGAATGCCCTGGATCTCTTTGAGCAAGCTGGTTTTGAATTGGAGGACTTCGGCGCCGGGACAGTTTTGGTGCGCAGCGCACCGCTGATTTTGGGCGGCGAGGACATAGCGGACGCGGTGATGGAGATGGCGGGGTATCTCGCCAGCAGCAAGAACGATCTCACGACCGAACGGCTGGATTGGCTCTATCACAATGTCGCATGCCGCGCAGCGGTCAAGGCTGGGGACGAGAGCCACCCGGAGGAATTGCTCGCCTTGGCAGACCGGTTGGAGCAGAACTCGCAGATCCGCTACTGCCCGCACGGACGGCCTGTTTCGATCCTTTTGAAAAAACGCGATTTGGAAAAGCAATTCGGCCGTGTTTGACAAATTCTTTGCCAGATGGAGTTATAATAGAAATGATCTCAAAAGCAACAAAAATGGAGGAACGCATTCCTGTGGCCGCAGTGGTCGGACCCACCGCCTCCGGCAAGAGCTGGCTGGCGGTAGAGCTCGCCCTTCGGTACAATGGGGAGGTGGTCTCAGCTGATTCCATGCAGATTTATACCGGCATGACGATCGGCACTGCCAAGCCTACGGTGGATGAGATGCGCGGTGTGCCGCATCATCTGATCGACTTTGTGGACCCTCACACGCCGTTCAGCGTGGCGGACTATGTGAAATTGGCGGCACAGTGCGTGGCGGATGTCCATGCGCGCGGGCGGCTTCCCATCCTAGCGGGTGGGACGGGCCTCTATGTGCGCTCTTTTCTACAGAATCTGCAATTTACGAAGGAAGACCGCGACGACGCTCTGCGCGCGGCGCTCAAGAAACGCGCAGAAGAGGAGGGCGTCCAGGTTTTGATGGACGAGCTGCGGTGCATTGACCCGGAGTCGGCGGCGCGCCTTCATCCGAACAACCTGGGAAGGGTGATCCGCGCAATTGAGATCTATCGTACAACCGGCCAGACCATGACCCAGCAGATTGCGCACTCCCGCAGGGAGCCTTCTCCCTATAATGCCTGCGTGATCGGCCTGGATTTTCTCGACCGGGACAAGCTTTATGCCCGGATCAACCGCCGGGTAGACGAGATGTTGGATGCAGGCTTGGAGGAGGAAGCCCGCCAGTCGCTCGCCCAAAGTGCTTCTACAGCGCGGCAGGCGATCGGCTACAAAGAGTGGATTCCCTATTTTCAAGGGGCGTGCACCCGGGATGAGGTGGCCGAGAACATCAAGCGCGAAACCCGCCGCTATGCCAAACGGCAGCTGACCTGGTTCCGCCGGGACGAAGGCGTCCATTGGCTGCATGTAGACGATTATCCCGATGGTGCGGCTCTCGTATCGGCGGCACAGGTTATTTTGGATGAGTGGCGGGACAATGGCTGACCGCCGGCGCTGCAAAGGGGGAATGTGAATGAACAATTCCATGTTGAAGCGATTGCTGTCCATCTTTATCGCTCTGTTGCTGTTTTTTTACATCGGCTATCAAATTTACAGCGCCAATTACAGCACCGTGCGGACAGAAACGGCTTTGAGCAAGACGGAAGCGGATACAATCGAGACGACCGGGATCGCCATCCGGAAGGAAAGCTTGATCGAGCAGCCCGCGAACGGCGTGGTGGCCTATGCCATCGAGGACGGCGGGCACATTCACAAGGGCGGTACGGTGGCGGTCACCTATGCGAACGAAGCCGACGCCACAGCGCAGCGGCGGCTTCAGGAGCTGGACAGTGAAATTGAAAAGCTGCAAAAGCTCAATGCCCCCGGCGATACATATGCGGCGAACCCGGATTCGTTGAACAAGCAGATTAACCAGGAACTGACGGATCTGCTCATTGCTTCCCGGCAAGAAGGCTTAAGCGGCCTCTCAGAATATCGGGAGGAGTTTCTTTATCTATTGAACGAAAAGCAGATTGTCACAGAAAAGGTCACCGATTTCAATGCGCGCATCAGTACGCTCCAGGCGGAGCGGCAGTCCATTGCATCGTCCCATGGGACACAGACGGGAAGCATCGCTTCGCCGGCCTCCGGCTATTTTATCAGCCATGTGGACGGCTATGAAGGGGTGTTCGATTATGACCAGATCGAAGACATCACCCCGGAGGAGATCCGCGAAAAGATGGCCATGCAGGTGACACCCTCCGCCTCGATCGGCAAGGTTTGCGGGGACTTCAACTGGTATTTTGTCTGCGTTGTCGACGCGGACACCGCTCTGAAATTCCAGGAGAAGGCCAACCAGACCAGTTATGAAGCCCGTTGCGTTACATTGACGTTCCCATTTGCATCCGCTGAGCTGCTCCCGGCGGAAGTCGTCAAGGTCAATCAAAAGGATAAGGAATCCGAGGGGGCCGTTGTGATGCGCTGCAATAATATGAACGCTTCGTTGGCGCGCCTGCGAAACGAGACGGTCCAGATTGAGATCGAGGAATACGACGGAATCCGCGTCAGCCAAAAGTCGGTGCACTTTGAAACAATCACCAAGGAGACATACGACAAGGACGGCAATGTCAATGGGACCGTTACCAAGGAAGTGAAGGGCGTTTACGTCATGCATGGCAGCGAGATTCAGTTCTGCCAGATCTTCCCCCTGTACAGCACCAACAGCTATGTGATCTGCGAAGTGTTGACGACGGAAGAAGAAAATTCGCGGTCGTATGACCCCTTTGTCCAGGATGATACAGAGGGGGATGGGACGCAGCAGGAAGAACCTGTGGAAGGGCTCTTCACCGATCGGACGGTACATCTTTACGATGAAGTGGTAGTAGAAGGGACGGATTTGTACGATGGAAAAGTTGTCGAATGACGAGCTGGCGCAGCGCTGCCACGCTCTGGAAGAAAATTTAAAGCGCATCCGGGCGGAGATCGCAGAAGCGGCGGTCCGCTCAGGCCGCAAGCCGGAGGATATCACCCTCCTTGCGGCGACCAAGACGGTCCCGGTGGAGGTTATCAACCATGGGATCGAGCTTGGGCTGGATCACATCGGGGAGAACCGCGTGCAGGAATTGTGCGACAAATACGACGCCCTGGAGCGCGAAAAAACCGACGTGCAGTTCATCGGCCATTTGCAGACAAATAAGGTAAAGTATCTGATTGGGAAGGTCAGCATGATCCAGTCGGTGGACAGCATGAAGCTGGCGCAGGAGATTTCCCGGTTGAGCGCCCGGGAACATCAAACAATGGACGTCCTGGTGGAGGTCAACATCGGCCGGGAGGAGAACAAATCGGGAGTCCTGCCGGAGCAATTGAGCGGCCTGTTGGAGGAAATTTCCAGTTTGCCCGCGCTTCGAGTGCGCGGATTGATGGCGATCCCACCGGCAGATGCCAGTGACGTTGCTACACAGCACTATTTTTCAAAGATGTTCGAATATTTTATTGACACGAAACACAAAAAATTAGATAATGTTTCTATGGATGTTTTGTCCATGGGAATGTCTGCGGACTATGTGCAGGCAATTCTGGCCGGCGCCAACATGGTGCGCGTCGGTTCGGCGCTGTTTGGCGCTCGAAACTATACCAATCTTTAAGAGGAAATTCTCCGAGGGAATCGGTACATGGGTCTGCGCCGCAAGTATGGCCGGCCGTTCCACGGGGAGCAGAAGAATTTTAGGAGGCTTTGGATTATGGCAGGACTGGTACAGAAATTTAAAAATATGTGGAATCCGCCAGATGACGAGTATGATTATGACTATGATTATGACGAGGCGGTGCAGGAAGAGGAGAAATCCTTGGAACATGAAGCTATCTCGGAGCCGCGCGACAGCATTCGCCGTGCGCCGTCCAGTTCTACCGGCAATAAAGTGGTCAATATCCACGCGACCGCTCAGCTTCAGGTGGTACTCTTTAAGCCGGAGCATTATGGGGAAGAAGTGCGCGCCATTGCGGACGAGCTTTTGAAACGCCACACAGTGGTGCTCAATTTGGAAAATACGGAGAAAAACATCTCCCGCCGCATTCTCGATTTCCTCAGCGGCGTCGCGTATGCACAAAACGGCAAAATTAAGCCGGTGGCTACGCGCACCTTTATCATTACGCCGTACAACGTCGACCTGACCGGCGACGATGTGTTGGACGAATTGGAAAACAACGGCGTGTATTTTTAATGGAAAAGCGCGCAGGAATGGACGACGCTGTTTTAGAGGCCAAGCTGCGGGACGCTGTGCGCATTGCAGAGCGCGGCCGCCCGCATTTTGTCGGCTTTTTGGATGAACGGCAAGCGGGTGTGGCGCAAACCATCATGCGCCGCACCGGCTTTTCCAATTATTTGCTTTGGGGCGGGTATGCGGAGGCGGAACGTGTGCTCTTTGGCGCTTTCCCGGATTATCTGGAGGCGTGCCCGGAGGAGTTCCCCTTGGAAACGGTAACGGTTTCATACCGGCAGTGCGATTCGCTCACCCATCGTGATTTTTTGGGATCGCTGCTTTCCAAAGGCGTTGTCCGCGAGACGATAGGGGATATCCTGGTAGAACCCGGGCGCGCGGTTTTATTCGCGCGTGCGGAGGTTACGGATTTCCTTTTGCAGCAGACCGACAAGATCGGGCGCGTGGGAGTAAAGCTTTCACGCGGGGCGCAGGAACCGCTCCCTGTGCCGCATACGTTTGCGCCGTTTTCCGGGGTGGTGGCGTCTGCCCGCCTGGACTGCATCGCCGCGTTAGCCGCGGGGGTCAGCCGGGAAAAAGCGGCGGGTTTGATTTCCGCAGGATTGGTGATGCTCAATCACGAGGTGGTCACCTCTGTTTCCACGCCGGTTACAGAGGGGGCTAAGCTGTCTGTCCGGGGAAAAGGACGGTATATTCTGGACCGTGTGGGTCCCTTGACAAAAAAAGGACGGCTCAGCATTGCCGGTAGAAAATATATTTGATTGGGAGGCTTCCTATATGCTTACGTTGAACGACATCATCAATGTCAGCTTCCGAAAGTCGCGGCTTTCCGGGTACAACACCGAAGACGTGGACAATTTCATCGATCAGGTGAAGGAATCTTACGACGAGCTGCAAAAAAAGAATATTGAGCTGAAGGAAGAGATGGAGAAGCAAAACGCAGAGAAAGAGCAGCTTCTCAAAAAGCTGGAAGTCCTGGCCGGAAAGATTGAAGATTACCGGCAGGAAGAGGACGAAATTAAGAACGCCCTCGTCAGTGCGCAGAAGCTGGGCGATGCTTCTATCCGTGAAGCGCGTCACAAGGCGGAGATCATCGTAAAAGATGCGACGCTGAAAGCCGGGAATATCGCCAGCGCAGCGGAGGAGAATATTCAGGAGCAAAAACGCGAGTTGGAGCGCTTGAAGAAAGAGGTCTCCGATTTCCGTGCACAGCTTTTAGAGACTTACAAGAAGCATTTGACAATGATCGATGCGATTCCAACCTACAAGCCGCAGCCGGAACAGGAGGCAAAGCCGCAGCTCGCCAAAGAGCCGGAAGAAGCGCCTGCCCCTGAGGAACCGACGATGGAATTGCCGCCGGATTTCCATGTGACCATTGCGAATTTTGACGATGATTTGGACGTTTCGCCGCAGGAGCCTCTTCCACACGGCGAGGACGGCCTGAATATACCGACGGATGTATTTACGCCGGGCAAATAAAACCAAGGAGAGTAGAGACCGATGGATTATAAAAGTACGCTGAACCTTCCCAAAACCGATTTCCCGATGCAGGCCAGCCTGCCGAAGCGGGAGCCGGAGATGCTCAAAAATTGGGAAGAAAAGCATATCTATGAAAAAGTGTTGGAAAAGAACGAGGGGAAACCGCTCTTTGTGTTACACGACGGCCCTCCGTATGCCAACGGCGACATTCATCTGGGCACGGCTTTAAATAAAACGTTGAAGGACATCATCGTCCGCTACCGCAATATGGCGGGATATAAAGCGCCGTATGTGCCCGGCTGGGATACACACGGCCTGCCCACGGAGCTCAAGGCGCGCAAAAAGGCGGGTGTGGAGAATTCCACAACCATTTCGGACGTCGAGCTGCGTGAAATTTGCCGGGAATTCGCGCTGAAATATTTGGACGACCAGCGCAACCAGTTTAAGCGTTTGGGCGGCATTGGCGATTGGGAACACCCCTACATCACCTTGACACATGACTTTGAGGCAGAGCAGATCAAGATCTTTGCAGAGATGGCGACAAAGGGCTATATCTACAAGGGCCTCAAGCCTGTGTATTGGTGCCCGGAGTGTGAGACTGCCCTGGCGGAAGCAGAGATCGAATATGCGGAAGACCCCTGCAATTCCATCTATGTGAAGTTCCGCGTGACGGACGACAAGGGCCTGTTTACGGCAAAAGGAGTTGACCTCTCCAAGACCTATTTCGTCATTTGGACCACGACCACGTGGACCCTGCCCGGCAACGTTGCCATTTGCTTGGGCCCGGAATTTGAATATTCCCTGATCAAATGCGGGGACGAATATTATGTGATGGCCTCTGCGTTGATGGAAAGCGCTATGAAAGAGGCTGAAAAGACCGATTATGAAGTGGTTGCCACCTTTAAAGGGAGCGACCTCGAATATATGAAGGCGCAGCATCCGTTCCTGGACCGCACCTCTTTGGTGATCTTAGGCGACCATGTCACCCTGGAAAGCGGCACGGGCTGCGTGCATACGGCTCCCGGACACGGTGTGGAGGACTTTGAGGTCTGCCGCGACCATTATCCGGAGCTGCCCATTGTGGTGCCGGTGGACAGCCACGGCAAGCTCACCGAAGAGGCAGGGCAATTTGCAGGATTGACCACTGAGGCAGCCAATAAGGTGATCGCCAAGCACCTGCAGGAGACCGGCGCGATGTTTGCTATGCAGCACATCATCCACCAGTACCCGCACTGCTGGCGCTGCAAGAATCCGGTGCTCTTCCGCGCGACAGAGCAGTGGTTCTGCTCCGTGGACGCCTTCAAGAAGCAGGCGGTTGAGGCCATCAACGAGGTGGAATGGATCCCGGGATGGGGCAAAGACCGCATCACGTCCATGGTATTGGACCGCAAGGACTGGTGTATTTCCCGCCAGCGCCGCTGGGGTGTGCCGATCCCGATCTTCTACTGCAAGGAGTGCGGCGAGCCGTTGATCGACAAAGACGTGATGCTGCACATCTCGGACATCTTCCGGGAGAAGGGTTCCGACGCCTGGTATGCCATGGAGGAGAAGGATCTTTTGCCGGAGGGCATGAAATGTAAGAAATGCGGCTGCACGGACTTTAAGAAGGAACACGACATTATGGACGTCTGGTTTGACTCCGGTTCCTCCCATGCGGCGGTTTTGCAGCAGCGTTCCGAGCTGAAATGGCCGGCGGATCTCTACCTGGAGGGTGCCGACCAGTATCGCGGATGGTTCCAGTCCTCCCTGCTGACCAGCGTTGCAACACGCGGCACCGCGCCCTATAAGGCGGTCGTCACCCACGGATGGGTGGTGGACGGCGAAGGCCGCAAGATGAGCAAGTCCCTGGGGAACGGCATTGTCCCGCAGGAGATCATCGACCAGTACGGCGCGGACATCCTGCGCCTATGGGTGGCTTCCTCTGATTACCATGCGGATATCCGCATTTCCAAGGAAATTCTCAAACAGCTCTCCGACGCCTATCGGAAGATCCGCAACACGGCGCGCTTTATCCTGGGCAATCTTTCGGATTTTGACCCGGATCAAGATCGCGTTTCGCTCGACCAGCTTCAGCCGATCGACCGTTGGGCGCTGACAAAGCTGGATGCACTGGCTGCAAAATGCAAAGAGGCCTATGAGACGTATGAATTCCACAATGCCTATCACGCGATTCACAATTTCTGCGTGGTGGATATGTCGAACTTCTATCTCGATGTGCTGAAGAACCGTCTCTATGTGGAGAAGGCGGACAGCCAGAACCGCCGTGCAGCGCAGACCGCTATGTATATGATTCTGGATGGCATGACGCGCTTGGTTTCGCCCATTCTGGCCTATACCTCGGATGAAATTTGGCAGGCGATGCCGCACGACAGCAGTGCTGACAAGGAATGCGTGCTGTTTAATGAGATGCCGAAGACGACCGGCGTGGATGTGGACGAGGCGTTCACCGCACGTTGGGACCGCATCCATCAGCTGCGCGACGACGTCAAGAAGGCGTTGGAGCTGGCGCGTAAGAACAAGGTGATCGGTGCGTCTCTGGATGCAAAGGTGCAGCTGTTCTGCGAAGGCGAGCTGTATGACTTTGTCAAATCGGTCGAGGGCGAGTTGGCCGATGTGTTTATCGTCTCGCAGATCGAGGTATCGAACAGCGGAAAAGGCGAGTTCGCGGGCGAAGAGGTTCCGGAGCTTTCGGTTACGGTCAGCCATGCGGAGGGTGAGAAGTGCGCCCGCTGCTGGAGCTTCAGCGATACGGTGGGCAGTGATCCTGCACATCCGGATGTTTGCAAGCATTGCGCGGAGGCTTTAAGCTGATTCGCTGCGGCGATGGATTGAAAACCCATTGTATGGGAAGATAAAAAATATGGTAGGAAAGGGCGGGCAGAAGTTCGCCCTTTTTTCATCCAATACGAAACCGCGCGAAGGCGCAAAGGAGGAATTTATATTGGCCATTCTTTCCCTGGTCCTGGCGGTTGTGGCTGCCTTGGCGGATCAGCTGATTAAATGCCTGGTAGTATCACAACTCAAGCCGGTTGGAAGTGTGACAGCAATTCCGGGCCTTTTGGACTTCACTTATTTGGAAAATCGCGGTGCAGCGTTTGGAATGCTGCAAGATCAGCGTTGGTTTTTTATTGTTACAACGGGAGTCATCACGGTTTTGTTGATTGCAGGCCTATTCCTTTATAAAAAGCACAGTGCCTGCTCGATTGCTGCCTCCATTTTGATCATTGGCGGTGGGATCGGAAATTTGATTGACCGCATCTTTTTGGGATATGTCGTCGATTATATCCAGGTATCGTTTTTCCCTCCTATTTTCAATTTTGCGGACTGTTGCGTTACAGTCGGTACTGTCCTCTTGATGGTGCATATCCTGTTCTTTTTAGACAAGAAAGATGGGAAACAGTTGGAAAAGCATGAGAAATCCTGAAATGCTCCTGGGGGAGACACTGCACATCGTAGCAGGGCCGGAGGACGAGGGAATGCGCCTGGATAAGTTTCTCTCGGTCCGCGTGGAAGAACTCACACGTTCTGCCGCGGAGCGCCTGGCCGAGCAGGGCCAGGTTTCCAGTGGAGGGAAAACTCTGGATAAAAAATACCGCCTGCGCGCAGGGGATGCAATCGAAGTGATCTTGCCGGAACCGGTTGGGTTGGATATTCTGCCGGAGGCGATCCCACTGGATATCCGTTATGAGGATGCGGACCTGCTGGTGGTCAATAAGCCCAAGGGAATGGTGGTGCATCCGGCAGCCGGACATGCGGGTGGAACGCTGGTCAACGCGCTGTTGGCGCACTGCGGCGATTCCCTTTCGGGGATCAACGGCGTGATCCGGCCTGGGATTGTCCATCGGATCGATAAGGACACCAGCGGCCTGCTGATCGTTGCCAAAAACGATTTTGCCCATCAGCGTTTGGCAGAGCAGATCAAAGAACACAGTTTTACACGCATGTATGAGGCGGTGGTCCACGGGAACCTCAAGGAGGATACCGGCACCATAGATGCGCCGATTGGCCGTCATCCGACGGACCGCAAGCGCATGGCAGTCACAGAAAAGAATTCCCGCCATGCCGTCACGCATTTTGAGGTGTTGGCGCGCTATAAGGGGTTTACCCACGTGCGTTTGAAATTGGAGACCGGCCGAACCCATCAGATCCGTGTGCATATGGCGTATATCGGCCATCCGGTAGCAGGGGACCCGGTCTATGGGCCGAAAAAGCCTGTGCCGAATCTGGACGGCCAGTGTTTGCATGCGCGTGTCATTGGTTTTGTCCATCCCCGCACAGGGGAATATCTGGAGATTACAAGCGAACTGCCGTCCTACTTCACGGCGTTTCTGGAAAAATTGAAAAAACAGACATTTGGAGGAATGGAATGTGGACTTGAGCGGGATTCTTCTGGTGAGTGATCTCGACGGCACCTTAATTGGGGAGAACTTTGTTGTCCCACAGCGCAACCTAGATGCCATCGCACGCTTTCAGCAAGAGGGAGGAAGTTTCGCCATTGCGACAGGGCGTTCGATTTTGTCGGGAGGACACTATGCAGAGCTGACACATCCCAAAGGCCCCTGTATCTGCCTAAATGGGACAATCTTGTACGATTATACCCAACAGAAGATGCTGTGGGATTGCCACCTGGATCAACGTACTGCTGCTGAATACATCCAAAGATTATACGACCGGTTTCCCACAGCGGGAATCGAATATTTTTGCATCAAGACCATACACATTCTCCGACGCAATGCTTATGTGACCGAACATCTCAACCATGAAGGCGTCTCCTGGAAAGAAGGGCCGCCGATCGATCCTGCGCAGCCTTGGTATAAGGCGCTGTTTGCGGACGATCCGGAGAAAAAGGATGCAATGGAAGCCTTTTCCGCGACCTTTCCACATCCGGGAGTGCGGTTTGTCTCCTCTTCGGAAAATTATCTGGAAATGCTTCCGGAACAGGCAAGCAAGGGAAATGCCCTTGTAAAGGCGGCGGAGTTGGCAGGATTCCGTATGGAAAACGTCTATGCGATTGGGGATTACTACAACGACACGGAGCTTTTGGAGGCGGCCGGCGTGTCGGTAGTCCCAGAAAATGCGCCGGACGACTTAAAAGAACAAGCTGATCTGGTGGTAGGGCACTGCTACCAGGGGGCGGTCGCGGACTTGATCGAGGAGATCGAACGAAGGCATCGCTAAAGCGGGGGGAAGTGGCTGGAACATGGAGGAGGAAAAACGGCAGACGCGGATTCTCATCGCAATTGCGCTGGTCTTTTGTGCGCTATTGATCGGATACAATGCCTTTTATGTGCCGGATGCCTCCTTGGAGAGCTTTGTAGAGACCGACGTTTCCGCTGATGGTGTGGACGAGTCGCAAGCGGAATCACCCGGGAAGATCAATCTGAATACCGCTTCCTTGGAAGAGTTGGATACGCTGCCTGGAATTGGCCCGGCGATTGCGCAACGCATTCTCGATTACCGGGAAGAGTACGGCGGTTTCACCCGCGTGGAAGAGCTCAAGGAGGTAAAGGGCATTGGCGACGCCCTTTTTGCACAGATCCAAGAAGACGTTACAGTGGATGAACCTTCTGAATCAAAAAGAGACGGTTATGTACAATAACCGTCTCTTTTTTCACATAGCAAATCTTGCTTATATATTCGGATGGGAACGTTTAAAAGGAAATGCAGTCGCTGTCCTCGGAGAAATACTCGTCATCCAGCTCCTTTTCATTCTTTTCGATGTATAGGGCGGACGCTTTTTTGATTGTGGGCAAAGATTTTTGCACGGTATCCATGCAGCGAATCCATTTCCAAAGGGCCCAGCCACTCACAGCGGTCAAAAGCACGCCAATTCCTGCGGCAACCATTCCGATCAGGCTAAGAATTTTCAAAAAGTGGTTGTGATTTTCAAAATCAAACATGGTCAGGCAACCTCCTTTACGATCAATCGCCGAAGCAGATGCCGATATCGCGCCCGGTCTGGATGACATCGCAGTCCTTCGGAACCGTTTTGAGCTTTCCAGCAACCTCCGAGAGAGGCACGGGAACAATTTTTCCATTTTGTAAAGCGACCATATTGCCGTACTGCTTCTGAACAATCAGCTTTGCGGCCGCAGCGCCAAAACGTGTGGAAAGCACACGGTCATAGGGGCAGGGGCTGCCTCCACGCTGGAAATGTCCGGGAACCGTTACGCGAATCTCCTGGCCGGTCTTGTCGCCGATTTCCTTTGCCAGGCGATAGGAGATCGAGGGATATGTCATACTTGCGCGCGCAGCTTTAAATTCCTTTTTGCTGAGTTTTGCCTCTTCCTTGGACATAGCGCCCTCCGCAACGGCAAGGATGGAGAAACGTTTGCCCGATTCGTTGCGCTGACGGATGGTCTTAACAATGCTGTCGATGTCGTAGGGGATTTCCGGCAAGAGGATTACGTCGGCTCCGCCTGCAATGCCCGCGTACAGGGTGAGCCAACCGACCTTGTGCCCCATGATCTCGACAATAAAGACGCGCCCATGGGACGTAGCTGTAGTGTGGATACAGTCCAAAACGTTGGCAGCGATATCCATCGCGCTGTGGAACCCAAAGGTCATATCCGTGCCCCAGACGTCGTTGTCGATGGTCTTGGGGAGCGAGACAACATTGAGCCCTTCTTCGCTGAGCAGATTGGCTGTCTTATGGGTACCGTTGCCGCCGAGGACTACCAAGCAATCCAGCTTCATCTTCTTGTAATTGTCCTTCATGTTTTTGACTTTATCCACGCTGTTTTCGTCGATGACACGCATCAGCTTAAATGGCTGCCGCGAAGTGCCCAAAATGGTGCCGCCGAGCGTAAGGATGCCGGAAAAATTTTCCGGTTTCATGCGCTTATAATTGCCTTCGATCAAGCCGCGGTAACCGTCGTTAATGCCATAAATTTCCACATTGTCGCCGAATTCTTCATACAGCGCTTTTGCAACGCCGCGAATAGCTGCATTGAGGCCTTGGCAGTCTCCACCGCTCGTCAAAATACCAATTCTTTTCATCAAAGCCACATCCTTTTTACATCAATAATAATTACGCCCAATTCTGGTGCAGAATTCTTTCCTGCGGCATAGCGCGTCAAAACGGACCTGTAACAGAGCGGGCAGATTTTCCAAGAAGAGACACGGAAAACCTCCGGGTTTATCCTTCGAATCGCATAAAGCGTATTATTCTGCAGTACTGCGAATCGGTTTATATGGCTGAGAGGCATCCGGTACCTGCAAGGCTTTCACAGCCTTTTGTGCCATAATTGAAAATTCTACCTGGCTATTGTGTGGGGCCTTTCCGCGCCGGTCGATATGCTCATATGTGGTGTCGGAGCGGAGCATACGTGCATTTATATTGTCATTCCACATCGTTTCCAAAATGCCAAAAGCACGTTCTTTCAGATCCTCATCTTCGATGGGGAATACCAGTTCCACACGCCGGTCCAGGTTGCGGGGCATCCAGTCTGCGCTGCCCATATAAATTTTGGGGTTCCCGGCGTTTTCAAATTTGAAAATACGGCTGTGCTCTAAGAGCTGGCCCACAATACTGATTACCGTAATATTCTCGCTGACACCCGGAAGCCCTGGCACCAAACAGCAGATACCGCGAACAATCAAGCGGATCGGAACATTGGCTTGCGAAGCCTGATAAAGCAACTCGATAATCTCTGGATCGACTAGGGAGTTGACCTTGGCTGTGATGCCACAGGGCAGGCCAGCCTGCGCATTGGCGATTTCCTTTTGAATCATTCGAACAAAGAATTCCCGCAGGCCGTGGGGGGCGACTGCGAATTTGTTGTAATCCGGGGGCAAAGAGTAGCCGGTCAATACATTAAACAGGGAAGAGGCATCCCTGCCGAATGGCTCTTTGCAGGTAAAGACGCCGATGTCGGTATAGATTTTGGCGGTCGAATCGTTGTAATTGCCGGTCGCCATGTGGAGATACCGGCGGATGCCGTCCTCGTCCCGGCGCACGACCAGGAGAATCTTGCAGTGCGTCTTCAGGCCTGCCAAGCCGTAGATGACATGGCACCCGGCTTCTTCCAGCTTCTTTGCCCAGAGGATATTGTTTTCCTCATCAAAACGGGCCTTCAATTCCACCAAAACCGTGACCTGCTTCCCATTTTCAGCAGCGCGGATCAAGGCGGCGACAATCGGGGAATGCCCGCTCACACGGTATAAGGTCTGCTTGATGGCCAGCACATTTTCGTCCTCGGCTGCCTGCCGTACAAAATCCACCACGCATTCGAAGCTCTCATACGGGTGATGGACCATGCGGTCCTTATCCCGGATCGCTTCGAACATATCGCTGTAGCCCCAGAACGCTGCGGGCGGGTAGACCGGCTTGATGGGCTTGAAGCAAAGATGCTCACAACCGGAGAGATTGGCAAATTTCGAGAGGAAGGTCAGATCCAGCGGACCAGGGACTTCGTAGATTTCGCTCTTATGGATCTCCAGCATTTCGATCAGGAACTCTTTTGTCTCCTTATCGCAGCGCTGGAGCAATTCCAGGCGGACAGGCTTACCGCGTTTGCGCCGCTTGATGGATTTTACAATCTCACTGAGCAGGTCGTCCGCCTCTTCATCGATCTCCAAATCGGAATCGCGGGTGATGCGGAACGGGCAGCTCGCTTGAATCTCATTGAGCTCAAACAGCGATTCCAGCTTATAGGTAATCACATCCTCCAACAGGACAAACACGCGCCCCTCTTCACTGGGGACTTCTAAAAACCTGGAAAGAATACCCGGAACCTGCACGACCGCAAAATAGGATTCCTCAGATTTTTTGCTTTTCAAACGAACCGCTAAATTCAGGCTTTTGTTCGCCAGGAACGGGAACGGACGGCTGCGGTCCACCGCCAAAGGAGTGAGCACAGGGAAGAGGACCTTATCAAAATAGTCGGAAATGAACGCCGTCTGTTTTTCACTCATTTGATCCGGCGTAACAAACATAATGCCGTTCTTTTTCAGAGCAGGGACAATGGAACGGTGTAAACAGGAGTACTGGCGCTCTGTAAATCCATAAATCTTCGTATTCAATTGGGGAAGCAACTTCGCAGGGGTGAGGCCGGAGAAGTCCGCACGGTTGTAACCGGATTCCACCTGTTCTTTTACCCCAGCGACACGCACCATGAAAAACTCGTCAAGGTTCGAAGCAGTGATCGACAAAAACCGGATGCGCTCCATGACGGGATTTTCCTTTTCAAAGGCTTCTTCCAGGACACGGGCGTTAAAATCCATCCAGCTCAGTTCCCGGTTGATAAAGGGAAGCTGCTGCTTTTCCATTTTTTCATTTTTTTCAATCATATAACCACGCAGCCTTTTTAATAGTATTTACCCCTCGGTAAACGACGGGGGGAACCGCTCAAATCATGGTCGATTTGATGGTCAATTCCGGATTGATTCCGAACACCTCTTTAAAGAAGGGGGCTGTCTGTTCGAAAGCCCATTTTTCCAAGTAGAGGTTTTCATTGCTTTCCCCTGTAATCAACAGGCGGTTCTTGTCCAGCCGGACCTTAATATCGTCCAATTTCTGCTTATGCGCTTTGTCAAGCGCATTGGCCAGGCGGAAGATCGCCACCAATTTGGAGATGACCAACCGGATTGGTTCCCGGATGCGGATAAACTCCAAGCCATCGTAATTGGGGACATCGTATTCGTTATACCGTGCGATATAGGCGATAATCAACATTTCTTCGGCGGTCATGCCATAGAGGTCGATGTTTTTTAAAAGGTCAAAGGAACTGGAAAGATGCTCCTTTGCGTTGACATAATGGCCGCAGTCGTGCATGATGGAGGCGAGCTCCAAGAGCAGGCGCTTGCGCCGGTCCAAGCCATGCATGCCTTTCATTTTATCAAAGATTTTGCACGCAAATTTACGGATGTTTTCTGTATGATGTTCGTTGACATTATAGACACGCGCCATAGCCCGCGCACAGGAGAGCGCGTTAACGCGCACATGTTCTGCATACTCATTAGCGCTTTTGGGGATCAGCATCTGCTTCATCAACGCGAACCAGAGGTCTACCTTAGGCGCGATGATATGATCCGCTTTGACAAACTGCATCAAACGCACATAGATGGCCAAAGCGGAATAGAGAAGCTCTGCAACCTCCTCTTCGATACCGAAGCGGTCGCTGATCTTTTCCTTGGAAAGGGAACGGATCTCCTTGAAGAGGCTTTTGATCTGTTTGGCTTTGATGATATAGCGGCCATTTTCCGGTTCAATTCCACAGATCTTAGCGATCAGCTCAATCTCGTTTCCTGTGAGGACAAGACTTTCAAAGCCGCCTTCCGGCTGGGGAAGACGGATGCGGCCGATGATGGAATCTAAGTATTCTTTTACAACAACATAGAAGGAATCGGTTTCTTCCTGAATGCTTCCTAGCATATCATGAAGTTTTAACGCGCCCATAGGGACGTTCTGGGAAAAGACCATATTTTGCCCGTCGAATACAGATAGGCCGATTGTACCCGCACCGATATAGGAGATCAATGCGTTGCCCATTTTCTGAGGAGCCATCGTTTGCAGGCCAGCAAGGATCTCCGAATAGATCAGTGTTTTTTCCTGGCTATCTTCTAAGACTTCCACAGTCATGTCGTTTTGAATTTTGAGCTGATCCAAAACGTAGGCCCTATTTTTGGCTTCCCGCAGGGCAGTGGTAGCGACCACTTTATATTGGTCTACACCATATTCCGCCATGATATCGCTGTATCCATGCAAAATGCTGGACAGCTCCCGCAGGCTTTCAAAACTGATTTTTCCTCCAGTAAAGACCTCATGTCCAAGATTAAGTGGATATTGCAGGCGGTCAAGGGTGACGATCTCCCCTTTACGGAGCTGGCAGATCCGCATTTTCAACAGATTGGACCCAATGTCGATCACAGCAGCAATTTTTCCGCCCTTCTTTTTGTTCATCTGTACACCACCTACTTATTTTTCAAACGGATGAAATTACAATTCGATGTGGAAATGCATGGAATTTTATGCTCCATAGTAGTGAGAATCGGTTCCAGCGTCTTGCACGGGAAATTTGAAAATCTCATCGATGTTTTATACTTTATTATAGCAAATCTTTGCCTTCTCAGCAATATAGGATTCCCAGTTTCTTTGCAAGATGGGATACTTCTAAATTTCTTTTAACAAATGCTGGTAGGAAAGTCGTTTTTCTCCTATTTTATTGGGAAAGATTTGTGGTATAATAACCTCACAGCATAAGCGGAAGCCAATGTTGGAAAAGGTTGCCGCCGTCTGGATGCCTAGGAAAAGAATGAACCATATGCAGAAAATGGTAACGTGTTTTCTGTTTAAGAGGGAGGCTGTCCAGCGTTTTGTTCCAGTACAATTGGTAGGATAACCTCAAATACAGTTGAAAGGAAGAGAACAAAATTGCATTTCGGAAATAAAATTTTAAAGTATCAGGATCAAATCTTTGCGGACTTGGCCAAGCTGATTGCAATCCCTTCCGTGCGAGGGGAAGCGGAACCGGGGAAGCCCTTTGGGACCGCGCCAGCACAAGCTTTGCAATGCATTTTGGAGATTGCGGAGAAGCTCGGATTCTCCACGCAAAATGTCGGAAATTATGCCGGCCACGCGGAGTACGGCCAGGGTGAGGAGATTGCAGCTGTGCTTTCCCATGTAGACGTTGTCCCGGCGGGGGACGGTTGGGAGACCGACCCATTCGTTATGACCAAAATTGGCAACCAATATTTTGGCCGCGGCGTGGCGGACGACAAAGGGGCGGCCATCGTATCGCTGTATTGCCTGAAGGTTTTGCAGGACGAGCAGGTTCCGACAAAGCGCCGCATCCGTACGATTTTCGGCGCTGGCGAGGAGACGGGAAGCGACGATCTGGAGCGCTACTTTGAAAAGGAACCCATGCCGGTGATGGGCTTTACACCGGACTCAGAGTACGGCGTGTGCAACCGGGAGAAGGGTATCCTGCGCATGAATTTCTCTGCGCCGAACGATTCTACGGTGTTGAAAAGCTTTACCGCAGGGACTGTGGTCAATGCGGTGCCGGCCGGCGCCTGTGCGGAGTTGGCCTGTACCAGAGATGAACGGGAACGTTTGCGCACGGCGATGGTTTCTATGGAAGGGCGTTTTACTTTGGAAGAGACGGACGAGGGCGCACGCATTACCTCGGAGGGGACGGCGTCTCATGCGATGCAGCCGCAGGAGGGCTTTAACGCGGCTTCCCATCTATTGGCGTTGCTTTTTGAAGTGTTCACGGAGGAACAAATGGGCACGCTTCCGGCCTTCCTCCAAAAACATATTGGCGTGGAGCTGGACGGAGCCTCTATGGGAATTAGGCAACAGGACGACGAGTCCGGCCCGTTGACGCTGAACTTGGGGCTGGTACACGCGGATGCATCCCTGTGTACGGCCGCCATCGACATCCGCTATCCTGTGACGTCGGACGGGTCTGCAATCATCGAAACGATTCAGAAGACCGCGCGGGCAGAGGATGTGTTTTCCGAGGAGGGCGGCCATATGAAGCCGCTGTTCCTGCCTGCCGACCGTCCGTTTATCGCCCTTTTGCAGAGCGCTTATAAGGCATTCATAGGCGAACCCGCGCCGCTCTATTCCACCGGTGGAGGGACCTACGCGCGTGAACTGGGCGGAAAAGGGGTTGCTTTTGGGCCATTCTTCCCGGATGAGCCGGACCGCCGCTTGCACAATACGAATGAAAATATTGACATCGACCGGTTCATGCTCCACGCACAGATCTGTCTGGAAGCAATGTATCATATGGCGGTGGATGATTGAGTCCGGGGGAGGCCATTTATGGAAACATATCGGACAGTGACCTTTGAAGAGATTTGGAAAAGCGAAGAGGTCAACGCATATATCAAAAATGGAAATGATAACCTTGGCGTTATTGGCTTTACAGAGCACGGCCTAGCCCATGCAAAACGCAGTTCGGATGTTGCCAGGCAGATATTGCAAAGCTTAGGATATGATGCAAGAACCTGCGAGCTGGCGGCGATTGCCGGCTATATGCACGATATTGGCAACGTAGTAAACCGCTCCGACCATGCGCAGAGCGGCGCGTTGATGGCATTTACCATCCTGAACAAACTGCAAATGGACCCAGCGGAGATCGCCTTGGTGGTGGCGGCGATCGGCAACCACGACGAAGGAACCGCCGCGGCAGTGAACCCCATCGCGGCGGCGTTGATCCTCTCCGACAAAAGCGATGTGCGGCGTTCACGCGTGCGCGATAAAGGGACCGTGGCTGCGGACATCCACGACCGCGTCAATTATGCGGTGGAACGCTCTGCGATGGAAATTGACCCGGAAAACCGCACCGCCGTATTGAATATTGTGATTGATACCACGATTTGCCCGGTGATGGAATACTTCGAGATCTTTTTGACCCGCATGGTGCTTTGCCGGCAGGCGGCGCAGTTTTTGAACCTGCAATTTGAGCTGATTATCAACGATACACGCCTGTTGTAACTATTTTTGATAAAAATATTTTGAATTTGTCTTAGGCTGGCCCGTCCCAACGGCGCCAGCCTTGTGCTTTGGTACAGCGGACGAAGGAGGGAGACCGATGGCCTATGAGATTCGCATCTCGGTCAAAAAGCTGGCGGAGTTTTTGTTGCAGAGCGGCAGCTTGGGCAACCGGTTCGGCGGTATAGACCGGGCCAGCGAGGGAGCGCGCATTCATCGCCGCCTGCAAAAGGCGGGAGGACCGTCGTACCGCGCAGAGGTGTTCCTTTCCCAGCAGACGGAGCGCCATGCATTTCTCTATCGGGTGGAGGGAAGGGCCGACGGCGTGATTACGGATGCCGTTGGGGTGACGGTCGACGAGATCAAGACGACTGGAGCCCCGCTCACGATGATTACAGAGGATTTCAACCGGGCGCATTGGGGACAGGCGATGTGCTACGCCTATTTTTATTGCCTGCAAGAGAATCTGGAGCGGATCTCCGTACAGCTCACCTATTTTCAGGTGGACACAGAGGAGATCCGGCGCTTCCAGCGGGTGTATACTGCTGAAGAACTGGAAGCGTTTTATCTGGATCTTCTCGATCAATATGAGAAATGGGCGGCCATCCAACGGGATTGGACATCGGTGCGCGACCAGTCCATCCGGGCGTTGGCGTTTCCCTTTGCTACATACCGCGCCGGGCAGAGGCAAATGGCGGTGGCGGTCTATCGAACCATTGCGGCAAAAGGCCGGCTGTTCTGTCAGGCTCCGACCGGCATTGGGAAGACAGTTTCAACCTTGTTCCCAGCCGTCAAAGCGATGGGCGAGGGGAAGGCAGAACGCATTTTCTATCTGACCGCTAAGACGGTCACGCGCAGGGCGGCAGAGGATGCGTTTGCCCAGATGCGGGATCAGGGCTTGCGGCTCAAGACCATCACGCTGACCGCCAAGGACAAAATCTGCTTTTTGGAACAGAGGGATTGCAACCCGGAAGCCTGCCCCTATGCGAACGGCTACTATGACCGCGCCAACCAAGCACTGTATGAGCTGGTCCACGATTGCGAGGCGGTGACCCGGGAAGCGGTGGAGGCCTGCGCGCAAAAACATCGAGTGTGCCCGTTTGAACTCTCTTTGGACGCCGCCCTTTGGTGCGACGCCATCATCGGTGACTACAATTATCTGTTCGACCCGGTGGTGTATCTGAAGCGCTTTTTTGGGGAAAGCCCAGGCGAGTATGTCTTTTTGGTGGATGAGGCGCACAACCTGGTCGACCGCTCCCGCGACATGTATTCGGCGGCGCTGCACAAATCCACCGTGTTGCAGGCAAGGAGGCTCGTTGGAAAGGAAGAGCGCAAGCTTTTCCGTGCACTGGGCGCCGTGAACACCGAGATGCTTACTCTGCGCAAGGCGTGCGGGGAATCCCGAACGCTTACGCAGGAAGAAGCGCCCAAAGAACTCCTGACCGCTCTGAACCGCTTTATTTCTTGCTGGGAGGAGTGGGCGGAGGAGCACCGCCATTCCCGGACCGATCCGCTCCTGTTGCAGCTCTATTTTGACGCATTGTTTTTTCTGCGGATTGCGGAGCTCTACGACGATCACTTTGTCACCTACGTGACGGTCAGCGGGAGCGATGTAACAGTGAAGCTCCTCTGTCTGGACCCGTCGCCCTTGCTGGACAAGGCGATGCAGCGCGGCCGTGCGTCCATTTTCTTTTCTGCCACACTTTCCCCGTTGGACTATTTTACTTCGGTGCTCGGCGGGGATGACACCACAAAGAAATATGTGCTGCCCTCCCCGTTCGATCCGGCCCACCTGGGGCTCTTTATCGACGACCGGGTCAGCACCAAATATCGGGATCGGGCGCGCAGCCTCCATCCTGTCGCGGAATTGCTTTATGCCATGTTACAGGGGAGGCAGGGAAATTATTTGGCCTATTTCCCGTCCTACTCCTATATGAACGAAGTGTACCGTGTTTTCCGGGAGCGTTACCCAGAGGTGCAAACCCTTTTGCAGACCGCTGGTATGGACGAAGAAGCACGGATGGAATTCCTCAACCGTTTTGATGTGGAGCCGGAAGGGACCTTGCTGGGGTTTTGCGTATTGGGCGGCATTTATGCAGAGGGGATCGATCTGCGCGGGGAGCGGTTGATCGGCACGGCGATCGTCGGCGTTGGACTGCCGCAGGTGAACGCAGAGCAGGAGATCCTGCGCGCTTACTATGACCGGACAAACGGGGAAGGGTTTGCCTTTGCCTATCAATATCCAGGGATGAACAAGGTTTTGCAAGCGGCAGGGCGTGTGATCCGCGGCGAGCAGGACCGCGGAGTGGTCCTGCTGATCGACAGCCGCTTTTCCACCGCATCCTACCGAAACTTGTTCCCCACACATTGGCAGCATTTTCAGACGGTGCGTTCGGCTCCCGAATTGGAACAGGCCGTGGCTGCCTTTTGGGAGCACTAAAATTTGAGAATCTTTTTGCAGGAAGTTGCATTCTCTCCGTGCTTTTACTATAATATGAGTATTATTGAGGTCTTAAAGGGAAATGATGAGAGAGGTAGAACATGAAAGCAGTAGGGTTTGATAACGACAAATATTTGGAGACACAATCGAAGCATATTTCCGAGCGCATTTCCATGTTTGACAACAAGCTGTACTTAGAGATGGGCGGGAAACTGTTCGACGATTTTCACGCTTCGCGCGTGTTGCCGGGATTCCAGCCGGACAGCAAGATGAAGATGCTTCTGCATCTTTCCGATCAAGTGGAAATCGTGATTGTCATCAATGCGACGGACATCGAGAAAAGTAAAATGCGTGGGGACATCGGCATCACCTACGATGCGGATGTTCTGCGTCTGATCGATGCGTTCCGGGACATCGGCCTCTATGTGGGAAGTGTAGTAATTGCCCAGTATGCAGGGCAACCCGTAGCGGATACCTTTAAAAACCACTTGGAGCAGTTGGGCGTAAAGGTATATCTGCACTATCCGATTGAGGGGTATCCGTCCAATATCCCCCATATCGTCAGCGACGAAGGCTTTGGCAAGAATCAGTATGTGGAAACCTCGCGTCCGCTGGTGGTGGTGACGGCTCCTGGGCCGGGCAGCGGAAAAATGGCGACCTGCCTTTCACAGCTCTACCATGAATACAAGCATGGCATCAAAGCGGGATATGCCAAATTCGAGACGTTCCCGATTTGGAATCTGCCGCTGAAGCATCCGGTCAATCTGGCGTATGAGGCGGCGACGGCCGATCTCAATGACGTCAACATGATCGATCCGTTCCATTTGGAGGCTTATGGGGAGACCACGGTCAATTACAACCGCGATGTGGAGGTGTTCCCGGTTTTGAATGCCATTCTGGAAAAGATCACCGGAAGCAGCCCCTATAAGTCGCCGACGGATATGGGCGTCAATATGGCGGGAAATTGCATCATTGACGATGAGGTTTGCCGGGAGGCATCCAAACAGGAGATTGTCCGCCGGTATTACCACGCGATGTGCGAGCAGCGGCAGGGGCGCATTGCGGAAGACGTTGTATATAAACTGGAACTTGTGATGAACCAGGCGGGCGTTACGGTGGAGGACCGCCATGTGGTGCGCCCCGCCTTGGAACGTGCAGAAGAGACCGGCATGCCTGCTGCGGCCATTGAATTGGGGGATGGTAAAATCATCACAGGGAAGACCTCTTCGCTCTTGGGGGCCTCCGCTGCGGTGCTGCTGAACGCACTCAAGCATCTGGGGGGGATCAGCCATACCATGCCGCTGATTTCTCCGATTGTCATTGAACCCATCCAGAATTTAAAAACGAGGCATTTGGGGAACCTGAACCCACGTCTCCATACAGATGAAATCTTAATCGCTCTTTCCATCTGTGCTGCTACCAATCCAACCGCAGAGTTGGCGCTCCGCCAGTTGCCGAAATTGCGCGGATGCGAAGCCCACTCTTCGGTGATCCTTTCCCCGGTGGATGAGACCACCTTCCGCAAATTGGGCGTCAATCTGACCTGCGAACCGAAGTACCAGACCAAAAAGCTCTATCATAAATAACGGCGGGAAGGGAGAAGCGATATGCGGATTGTCGTAATCGACGGACAGGGAGGCGGCATAGGGAGAAGCCTCGTAGAGCGCATTCGTTCCGAATTGCCAGACGTGCAGATTGTTGCCGTCGGCACCAATTCCCTTGCAACGTCGGCTATGCTTAAGGCGGGGGCAAATGTCGGCGCGACGGGCGAAAACGCCGTGATTTGTAATGTGAAACATGCGGATGTAGTTGCCGGCCCAATCGGGATGATGGTGGCAAATTCCCTGTGGGGTGAAATTACCCCGGCAATGGCGTCGGCAGTTTCTGAAAGCCCTGCGCAAAAGGTGTTGATCCCCGTGGAGCAGTGCCATGTGCATGTGGCCGGTGTTGTAGAAAAGCCGATGTCCCGATATATCGAGGACGCGGTGGCTGTTATTCGATCCTGTCAATAAAAAACCGCTGCCAGTGCTTTTTGCATGGCAGCGGTTTTTTTATAGCCCAAACGGCTTGGTGCCCCCTTTTTTTAAAGTAGCGCCAAACCAAGGCCGGTCAAATTTTTGAATATCCGTAGCTGTTTACAATGGCGTCGATCTTGCGCTTCTGCTGGCAGTCCGGACAATCTTTAAAAGCATAGGTTTGGTAGTTTGGAATATCTTCGGGAGTAAAGATGGTATCGACATGCACACCGCCCATTTCGGTGATTGCGCTGAAAATGGCGGAGATTCCGATCACATTGCCTCCATAGTATTTGATGCATTCCAGGGATCGGTTGATGGTTTTGCCGGTGGTTGCGGAAGCCACCAGGAGAAGAATGTTCTTCTGCCAGACCATCGGCTGGATATTGTCGCGGAAAATCATCTGCCCGTTGGTATTGAATTCCGGGGTGATGATGCAGATGTCGCTCTTATCGTTCATGGACATGATGCCAGATTTAGAAAGATAGCGCGCTAAGAAAGCGGCGATAACCTCACAGCCATCCATACATACGATTGTGTCTACCATGGTGTTGTTTTCGTACTTCATCGCCATGGTCGCTGCCGCTTCATAAGCCATTGCATGGCGGTGCTTGATACTGGTCATATCAATATAATAGTTGATATGCGAGTGATTGGTGGCAAAATGACCCGGGATCACTTTGATCGAGATTTTGCTGTTCTTAGGGGATTTAATTTTGATCGCTCTGCTTTCCATACGATTCCTCCATTCTCCAATTGCTGGAATGAATTTTCAAGCCGCAGCCATCCGCAAATTGGCGTTTTGATGCAAAAAGCTGATGCCCTGGAAATTTTGCAAACACGAATCGCTGTGGATTTATCTATACCATACCATTTATTTGTAAAAAACGCAATATAGTTTAAAAAATATATACAAAACATATAAATTCTTGTGCGAAATTTTTTGCAAGACTTTGTTTAATATAATAGGAATTGTTAAAGCGAGTGTGGCAAATCTTTTCGAAAGGGATGCGATCGAAATGTCATTTGAAGATGTTTGGCAAAAGTTTTTAACATGGCTCTTAGATATGTTGCCCAATGTAATTGGCGCCGCGCTAATCTTTGCCGGCGGATGGTGGCTGAGCAACGTGGTAGTGCGCTTAATCAAGCGCACGATGACACGAGCCCGCACAGAGACTGGGATCGTTACATTCTTGTGTTCCCTGGCGAATGCAGCGGCGAAGATTATCATCAGCATTATGGCCCTGTCGCAGTTGGGGGTTCCCGTCGGGCCAATGATCACGGCGATTGGTGCGGCAGGAGTGACCGTTGGCTTAGCGTTAAAGGAAAATATGACCAACATCGCCAGCGGTGCACAGATCGTTTTTACAAAGCCCTTTGCAGTGGGGGATTACCTCTTGGTAGACAATGTAGAAGGCACAGTGGAGCGCATTGAGATGATGTTCACAACCCTTCGGACCTTTGACAACAAGGAGATCGTTATCCCGAATTCGACCATTACCGTCAGTACGATTATAAATTATACGGCGATGAAAACACGGCGGTTGGATTTGCGCTATTCGGTGGGATACGAAGACGATCTTTCAAAAGTAAAAGAGGTGCTTCAAGAACTGACGGATAAGAATCCTTTGGTCGAGCGGGATCCAGAGCCATTGATCGCCGTGGAGGAACATAAGGACAGTTGTATCCAAATGCTGGTGCGCGTTTGGTGCAAAACGGACGATTACTGGACGCTTTACTATCAGATGCAGGAGGATGTGAAACTGGCATTTGACCGCGAGGGAATTCACATTCCATTTCCACAATTGGATGTGCATCTGGACCGGCCGGTTGACAAAATATAGAAATCCGTTTAAAATAGGGCACAGGATATAGGTGCTCCTTTCCAGGAAAGGGGCTGAAAAGGGAAGCGGGTGTGATTCCCGCGCAAGTCCGTTGCTGTGAATACGGAGCGAGCTCCAAAAACCACTGGGAAACCGGGAAGGTGGAGTGTTGCAGAGATGTATGAGCCAGAATACCTGCCTATATGCTTCATGCGACTCCACGGTACTGGAGTGCGCGTGGCTGAAGGAACCACAGTGGGAGCAGAAGGACTGCGCCCATGATTTCCGCCATTCACGCCATTCGGTCATGCGAGTGACTGAATGGCGTTTTTTATTCGCAGGAGGACCGCCCATGAAGCTGGAGGAATATGTTTACCGGGACCAGAAGCGCCTGCGGTGTGGTTATACCACCGGCAGCTGTGCAGCGGCAGCGGCAAAGGCCGCCGCGCAGATGCTGCTTTCCGGTGAGCGTGTCGATCAGGTGGCGCTTTCTACACCGAAGGGGGTTCTTTTGCAATTGCCAGTCGGCCATATCCGGCTTTCGGAGGAGTCTGTTTCCTGCGCGGTGCAAAAGGACAGCGGGGACGATCCCGATGTGACGGACGGCGTATGGGTATTTGCAGAAGTGCGCCGTGCGGACAAGGGGGTATATATTGCCGGCGGAGAGGGCATTGGCCGGGTGACGCGCCCGGGGCTTGCTTGCGCCGTTGGGGAGGCGGCCATCAATCCCGGCCCGCGCCGGATGATCGCCAACGCTTTGCAGGAGGTTGGGGAAACCTATGGGTATACCGGCGGTTGGCAGGTGACCCTTTCCGTACCGGAGGGGAAACGGCTTGCGGAAAAGACCTTTAATCCCCGGCTGGGGATCACCGGGGGGATTTCCATCCTGGGGACTAGCGGGATTGTGGAGCCGATGAGCGAACGCGCGCTGGTCGATACCATCCGGACGGAGCTCCGGCAGTTGCGCACCTTGGGGGCGCGTACGGTTGTGGCGGTACCCGGAAATTACGGAGAAACCTTTCTGCGGGAACAGATGCGCCTCCCTTGCCGTGCCGTCTCGTGCAGCAATTACATTGGGGAGCTGCTGGACATGGCGGTGGATTTCGGCTTTGAGGGGCTTTTGCTGGTGGGGCATGCGGGAAAGCTGGTCAAGCTGGCCGGTGGCGTGATGAATACCCATTCCCGTTACGCGGATGCCCGGATGGAGATTATCACCGCCCATGCTGCGCTCTGCGGCGTTTCCCCAGTGTTGGCAGGAAAGCTGATGGACTGCGTCACAACGGATGAAGCGTTTGAACTCTTGCAAAAAGAACAGTTGCTGTCCCCTGTGATGGACAGCCTCATACAAAAGATACATTTTCATATAAACGCCCGCGTCCGCGGACAGCTGACGGTTGGAGCGGTCTTGTTTTCCAATGCATTTGGCCTTTTGGGGCAAACCGCAGAGGTAGATGGATTGTTGCAACGCCTGAAAGGAGAGGAAATCGAATGATTCATATTGTCGGAGCGGGGTCCGGCGACGTTGATTTGATTACGGTGCGGGGCGCACGGCTGCTAGAAGAAGCGGATACGGTGGTCTATGCCGGTTCCCTGGTGAATCCGGAAATCCTCACGACCTATACGAAATCCGGCTGCAAAGTCTATGACAGTGCCCGGATGACCCTGGAAGAGGTGCTGGACGTGCTTCTGACAGCGGAACGGGCAGGGGAAAAGGTGGTCCGGCTGCACACAGGAGATCCGTGCTTGTACGGCGCCATCCGGGAGCAAATGGATGCCTTAGATGCCGCCGGTGTACCGTATGAAGTGGTGCCGGGGGTCAGCTCATTCTGTGGGGCGGCCGCTGCGCTGCACGCGGAATATACGCTGCCGGGCGTCTCGCAGTCCGTTGTGATCACGCGGATGGCCGGGCGGACGCCGGTCCCGGAAAAGGAGTCGGTCGCCAGCTTTGCGAAGCACGGTGCGACCATGGTCGTTTTTTTGAGCACCTCCTATTTGGAAGGCCTGCGGGAGCAGCTCCTGGAGGGCGGATATGCAAAGGACACGCCCGCAGCCATTGTCTATAAGGCGACTTGGCCGGACGAAAAGGTGGTCCGCGGCACGGTGGACGACCTCCCACAGATGGCTTCGGAAAATGGGATTACCAAAACGGCGTTGATTTTGGTCGGCGGATTCCTTGGGACGCAGTACGACCGCTCAAAACTCTACGCGCCCGATTTCTCCCACGGATACCGCGCAGCGAAAACCGGAGGCGCGCCCCATGCGGATTGAGTGTATCGCATTCACCGCCAGCGGCGTCCGGTTGGCGCAGCGGTTGGCGGAGTTTTTCCGCGACGGAGGGGATATTTGTACCGTAAGTGCGCCGGAAAAATACGCGAAAAATGGCGTTGCGGCCTTGGATTCGCTTGCAGATTGGACAGCGCGCTCCTTTGGACAGGCGGATGCGCTCATCTTTGTCAGCGCCTGTGGCATTGCAGTCCGCAGTGTTGCACCGCATTTAAGGAGCAAATTTACCGATCCGGCGGTAGTGGCTGTGGACGACTGCGGACGGTTTGCCATACCGCTTGTATCCGGGCATGTGGGGGGAGCCAATGCGCTCGCCCGGCGGATCGCCGCTGCAATTGGAGCACAGGCGGCTGTCACTACGGCAACCGATGGGAACGATGTATTTGCGGTGGATACATGGGCGGCGGATCAGGGATTCCTGGTCGTGCGTCCCAATGCGGCAAAAGCCGTTTCCGCCGCGCTGCTCAATGGGGAACCGGTGGGGTTCCATAGTGACTTTCCAGTGGAGGGGACGCTTCCAAAAGGAATCGTTCCTGCGAAGGAAGGTAAAGTCGGAATCCGCATATCCCTTACGTATGAAGAGACGTTTCAGACGACCTGTTGGCTTCTTCCAAGGATTTTGACGCTTGGAATTGGCTGCAAAAGAGGGACAGAACCGATCAAGATACAAAAAGCGGTTGATTCCACCTTACAAGGGAAATACCTTTACATGGAAAGCGTGCAAAATGTTGCGTCCATCGACAAAAAATGCGATGAAATCGGGCTTTTGGAGTTCTGTAAAGCAAATTGCCTTGTCTGTAATTTTTTCTCGGCGGAGCAGCTAACGAGGGCAAAAGGCCACTTTACGGGGTCTGCATTTGTGCAAAATACGGTCGGCGTGGACAATGTTTGCGAGCGCGCAGCCGTACTGGGGAGCGGCGGAGCGCTTCTCGTGGGAAAACAAGTATTTTCGGGTGTGACCGTCGCAGTGGCGGCCGCGCCGCTGGTGATTCGATTTTAGTGGAAAGAGGGGATGCTATGAGACTCTATATTGTTGGAATCGGTCCGGGAGAGGCGACGCAGATGACCCAGCGTGCGCAGGCTGCCTTGGAGCGCAGCGAGTTGATCGTGGGGTATACCGCTTACGTCGATCTGGTCCGCCCTCTTTTCCCTGAAAAATCGTTTTTGACCACTTCGATGCGCGGCGAGGTGGAGCGCTGCCGGTTGGCGGTGGAACAGGCGCTAACCGGGCGGACCGTATCCTTGGTTTGCAGCGGCGACGCGGGCGTTTATGGGATGGCAAGCCCAGCGTTGGAGGCGGCGGAGGCCTATCCCCAGTTGGACATCGAGGTGGTCCCGGGGGTGACGGCCGCGTGCAGCGGTGCTGCGCTATTGGGAGCGCCTCTTTCCCACGACTTTGCCGTCATCAGCCTGAGCGACCTCTTGACCCCTTGGCCATTGATTGAGAAGCGGTTGGCTTGCGCGGCGGAGGCGGATTTTGTCCTGTGCCTGTACAACCCGTCGAGCAAGAAACGCGCAGATTATCTCCGCAGGGCCTGTGAGATTGTCCGGCGGTTCCGCCAGGCGGAGACCCCTGCGGGGGTTGTGCGGGAGATTGGACGTGCGGGAGAGTCCCATGCGTTGATGACCTTGGAGGAATTGCAGGAATACCGAGCGGACATGTTTACGACGGTATTCATCGGCAACTCCCAGACCAAGATCCTCAACGGCCGCTTGGTGACGCCGCGCGGCTATCGAACCTGATGGAGGAAGAAGCATGGCGCCACAAATTTTGCTGTTTGCAGGGACCAGCGAGGGGAGGCGGTTGGCCGAACGCCTTTCCGCGCATGGGATTTCCTTCTATGTCAGTGTTGCAACCGCATACGGCGAGACGCTTTTAGAACATGCGCACGCCTCCATCCTACAGGGGCGGATGGACCGGGAGGAAATCATCGCGTTTTTGCGGGCACATCCCGTCGAGTGTGTGGTGGACGCCACGCATCCATATGCAGCTTTGGCCACGGAACATATCCGAGGCGCCTGCCGGGAGACGGGGACGGAGTATCTGCGCCTTTTGCGTGAAGCGCCTGAAGATGGCTGGCGGGAAGATTGTCTCTATGTCTCCACCGCGCAGGAAGCGGCGCAATCGCTCAAGAACTTGCCGGGAAATATCTTATTGACGACCGGGTCAAAAGAGCTCTCGGCTTTTACGGAAGTCCCGGACTATGCAGAACGGTCCTTTGTGCGGATGCTCCCTACGGAAGAGGCCGTGCGGAAGGCGCTGTCGTTCGGGTGGACGCCGGGGCATCTGATTTGTATGCAGGGACCCTTTTCCGAGGAGCTGAACCTCGCCTTGCTCCACCAGTTCGACATTCAGGTGCTGGTGACCAAGGAATCGGGAAAAGTAGGCGGCTTTTGGGAAAAGCTCCGTGCAGCACAGAAAGCGGGGGCGCGCACCATCGTGATCGGGCGGCCGCCCCAAGTTCCAGGGGATTCATTTGAGGTGCTTTGGCAAAAGTTGTGTAAGCGATTTATGATAAACTCCCGATAAAGAGAGAAAAGGCGGTGGTAGGCATGGCAAAGAAGATTTGGCTGGTAGGAATCGGCATGGGGAATCGGGATACCTTGACCATTGGCGCATGGAACATCTTAAAGAACTGTGACTGTCTGATCGGCGCCCAGCGGATGCTCGACGCTTTCCCAGAGCTTACCTGCCGTCGATTCGCAGCAACGGCTCCGGAAAAGATCGCTGCCTATCTCCAAGAACACCCGGAGTTCCAAACGATCGGCGTGGTGTTCTCCGGCGATGTGGGCTTTTACAGCGGGGCGAAAAAGCTGCGCAGTTTGTTTCCAGAGCATTTGATCGAGGAATGCTGCGGCATCAGCACGGTAGCCTACCTCTGCGCCAAGCTGCATACCCCTTGGGAGGACGTGCGCCTTGTGAGCGCGCACGGGCAGGCTTGCAACCTGGCGGGAGAGGTGCGCACCCATGAAAAGGTCTTTGTCCTGGCGGGAAAGGTTTCGGCGCAGGAACTGTGCAAAGCGCTTTGCCGGGCTGGGCTGGGCGGCGTGACCGTATCGGTGGGGGAACGGCTTTCATATCCGGAGGAGGCCATTACGACCGGTCCAGCGGAGCGGTTGTCCGGGCAGACATTTGATCCTCTCAGCGCCCTTCTCATCCAGAACCCCGCGCCTTTGTCCAATGACACTCTTGCATTCGGCTTGCCGGATGAGCGGTTCATCCGGGGAAACACGCCGATGACTAAATCCGAAGTCCGGTGTATCTCGCTTTCCCGGCTTCGCTTGCAACGGGAGAGCATCGCCTGGGATATTGGCGCGGGGACCGGTTCGGTGTCCATTGAGATGGCGTTGCAGGCGGCCCGCGGCATGGTGTATGCGGTGGAAAAGGATGCGGACGCATGCCAATTGATCGAGCAGAACCGGCGGCAATTTGCATGCACGAATTTGCGCGTTGTCCATGGGGCTGCGCCGGAAGTGTTGGACGGATTGCCTGCGCCCGACTGCGTTTTTGTCGGTGGGAGCGGCGGCAACATAGACGAAATCCTTCGGCTGGCTTTGCAGAGGAACCCGTATGTGCGGGTGGTAATCAATGCGATTACGTTGGAGACGGTGGCGGCGTCCATGCAGGCGTTGGAAGCGCTCGGCTTCGTGGATGTCGCCGTTTCGCAGATTACGGCTTCCCGTGCAAAGCGCGCTGGAGGCTATCATATGATGCTTGGACAAAATCCGGTGTATATCCTGAGCGGACAGGGGGCGGGACTATGACCGTCTATGCACCGCGCGTCCTGTTTGCAGCGCCGTCCAGCGGCGCAGGAAAGACAACGGTGACGTGTGCCATTCTGCGTGCTTTCCACCGCCGGGGCCTGCACCTTGCAGCATTTAAATGCGGGCCGGATTACATTGACCCTATGTTTCATCGGGAAGTGCTCGGCGTTCCTTCCACCAATCTGGATCTTTTCCTGTTGGGGGAGGACATGGTCCGGCAGATCCTTCTGGAACATGCGCGGGGAGCGGCATTTTCCTTGTTGGAGGGTGCGATGGGCTATTACGACGGGATCGGTTTCACCGAACGCGCAGGGAGTTATGACTTGGCGCGCGCGACCCGGACGCCGGTCGTTCTGATTGTGGATGGACGAGGTGCGGCACAATCCCTATTGGCGCAGGTGAAAGGCTTCCTGACCTATCGGACGGACAGTCGGATTGCAGGCGTTATCTGGAACCGGTTGTCTCCAAGCTTGTATCCCGCTTTGCAGCAGCGTCTGGAGCAGGAATTTGGAATCCGGTCCCTGGGCTTTTTGCCGAAGATGGATGCGGCTGTTTTGGAGAGCCGCCACCTCGGGCTGGTCACGGCGGCGGAGGTGGACGAGCTCCAACAGAAGATGGACTGTTTGGCGGAGCAGGCGGAGCGCACCGTCGATTTAGACGGCCTTCTTGCCGTCGCGCAACAAGCGGAGCCGCTTTCGCAAGAGGGTTTGGAGCTTCCAGAAAGGGGACGTGGCCGTCCGCGGATTGCCGTAGCGCGCGACCGGGCGTTCTGCTTTTATTATGCGGATTCCCTGCGGTTGTTGGAGCGCCTGGGGGCGGAGCTTTGTTTGTTTAGCCCTCTGACGGACGCCGCCTTGCCGCCGGGATGCAGTGGGATGCTGCTGGGCGGTGGGTATCCGGAGCTCTACGCGGCGGAATTGGAGCGCAACGCCCCGATGCGGGAGAGCGTGCGCGCCGCCGTACAGGACGGGATGCCGTGTGTAGCGGAATGCGGCGGATTCTTATATCTGCATCGGACGCTGGAGGACGCGCAGGGGATTTCCCATCAAATGGTGGGGGCGATTGCAGCGGATGGCAAGAGGACTAACCGGCTGCAACGCTTCGGCTATGCGACGTTGACCGCTCTTAGGGATAATCTCCTTTGCAAGGCCGGGGAGCGCATCCCCATCCATGAATTTCACTATTGGGAGAGCACGGACAGCGGGAATGCATTCCAGGCGGAAAAGGCATCCAATGGCCGGACATGGCCCTGCATCCATGCGGCTGAAACGCTGTTTGCCGGTTTTCCACACATACATTTTTGTTCCAACCCACGCTGGGCCCAACGTTTTTTGGCGGCGTGTGTACAATATGAGGAGGCGCAAAAATCATGACATTGGAGGAGACGCTTCGCCGGATTGTTCCTGCGGATCGTTCGATCGAAGAAGAGGCTTGGCGGCGCTGGGATAGCATCGCAAAGCCCTTGCGCGGATTGGGACTGCTCGAAGAGGCAGTCGCGCGCATCGCCGGGATGACGCGCACGGTGGAGGTAGACCTCAGCCGCCGTGCCGTTGCCGTCTTCTGCGCGGACAACGGTGTGGTGGAGGAGGGCGTGACACAGACCGGGCAGGAGGTCACGGCGGTGGTCACAGAGAATCTCTCCAAGGGGGACACCAGCGTTTGCAAAATGGCGCGCGTCGCCCATGCGGATGTGTTTCCCGTGGACATTGGCGTAAAGTGTGCGGTTACAGGGGAAAACATCCTTCCCCGCAAGGTCGCTCACGGAACGCGCAACATGACCAAGGGCCCGGCCATGACAAGGGAAGAGACGGTGAAAGCCTTGGAGGTTGGGATCGAGCTGATGCAGGACCTCAAACAACAGGGATACCGGATTGTCGCCACAGGCGAGATGGGGATCGGCAATACGACGACCAGCAGCGCGGTGGCTTCGGTCCTGCTTGGACTGCCTCCGGAAGAGGTCACAGGCAGGGGCGCGGGACTTTCCTCCGAGGGCTTGGCGCGTAAGAGGCTTGCGGTCCGCCGAGCGATTGCCTGCAATGCACCGGACCCATCGGATGCGTTCGATGTTTTACAAAAGGTCGGTGGACTCGATTTGGCGGGAATGGCTGGGGCGTTTCTCGGCGGTGCGGCTATGCAGATGCCCGTGGTGATCGACGGCTTCATCTCGGCGGCGGCCGCTTTGCTTGCCGCCCGCATGTGTCCTGCAGTGGTGGATTATATGCTTGCCTCCCATGTATCCGGGGAGCCGGCGGCCCGCCTGCTTTTGCAGGAGCTGGGGTTAACCCCCTTTTTAACGGCGAATATGACCTTGGGAGAAGGCACCGGCGCGGTGGCGGCCCTTCCGCTTTTGGACATGGCTTGTGCGGTATATGGCACGATGCGGACGTTTGAGCAGATTTCCATTGAGCCCTATCAGCCGTTGCACTGAGGGAGGGGACAACCGGTGTTTGTTTTGGTTACGGGCGGTGCGGCCAGCGGGAAATCCGCCTATGCGGAAAACCTGCTTCTCCGGTCGCCGGCATCCCCGAAATGTTATCTTGCAACCATGTTGGCGCAGGATGCGGAAAGCCGGGCGCGCGTGGAGCGTCACCGCGCCATGCGAAAAGGGAAAGGGTTTCTGACGCTGGAATGCCCTTTTGCTTTGGAGACGCTTGTTGTTCCAAAGAATTCCGCTCTATTGTTGGAATGCCTGTCCAACCTCTTGGCAAATGAATGCTTTTGTCCGGAAGGGGCAGGGGAACATGCGCAGGAAGCTATTTTGCGGGGGATCGAACGCCTCTGTTCCGCGGCGGCGGACATCGTCGTCGTTTCCAATGAAATTTTTTCGGATGGCACTCCGTACGACCCATCCACGCAGGCTTACATTGCACGTTTGGCGCACCTGAATGCGGCTCTGGCGCAAAGAGCAGACACTGTCGTTGAGGTGGTCTGCGGGATACCCATTGTACAGAAAGGGAGGGAATGGCTGTGCACCTGATAAAGTCCTGCCTGATCGCCTTTTCCATGTATTCGCGCATCCCCATGCCGCGAACCGAATGGCAGGAAGAGGATATGCGCTATGTCATGTGCTTTTTCCCCTTGATCGGCCTGGCGATTGGCCTGGTGCTCTGCGGTTGGGTCTGGTTGGCCGGGCGTTTGCAGATTGGAGCGGCGCTCTTTTCCGGAGTTGCTACGGCGCTTCCCGTGTTGATCACCGGGGGAATCCATTTGGATGGCTTTTGCGACACGCTGGACGCCCTGAGTTCCCGGCAGCCGCAGGAGCGAAAGCTCGAAATTCTAAAGGACTCCAACAGCGGCGCGTTTGCCGTCATCGGCTGCGGCCTGTATTTTCTGCTCACCTTTTGTTTCTGGATGGAGTGGTATCCGCAGGGCCGGTATACATGGATGTTGGCTTTGGGATTTGTCCTTTCCAGAACGTTGAGCGGCCTATCGGTCGTGCGGTTTCCCTGTGCAAAGAACAGCGGCCTGTTGGCGATGTTCTCCCATGCGGCCGCCAAAAAGCGCACGGCATGGGTCTTATTCGGTTACCTAATCCTGTGCGGCGGAGCGATGCTCCTGTTTGGAACGTTCGTGGGGGCGGCGGTGCTTTTGCTCGCTCTGGGAGTGTTTGGATATTATCATCATGTTTCCTGCAAAGAATTTGGCGGGACGACCGGCGATGTAGCGGGCTGGTTTCTGCAATTGTGTGAACTGGCGCTACTCGCTGGAATGGTGCTTTTACAAAAATGGATTTGAAGAAGGAGGGAGCCGCATGCGGCTGGTCATAGGCGGAGCGTACCAGGGGAAATTGCACTGGCTTCTACAGCAGACGGGATATACATCCTCCGACGTTGCATATACACTGGCGGATGCGCAGCGGAAAACGATCCTCGCTGCCCTGCATTTGGAGATCCGCAAACTGCTGGAAGAGGGGCGGGAGCCCATGCGGGAAGTTGAAGCGCTTTTGCGGGAGAATCCCCACATCGCCGTTGTGTGCGACGAGATTGGATGCGGCGTGGTGCCGGTGGACGCCTTTGAGCGGGCATGGCGCGAGGAAACAGGGCGCATTTGCTGCATGCTGGCGGAAAGGGCTGCGCGCGTCGACCGAATCTTCTGTGGAATTGCCACCTGCCTCAAACAGGAGGGAACCCCATGACAGCCTGGTTGTTTTTGTTGCCGCTGCCTTTAGGTTTCCTGTTGGACCTCTGTTTTGGCGACCCTCATTGGATGCCGCATCCGGTGCGCGCCATTGGATGGTTGATCGCCTGGTTGGAAAGGCTTCTGCGCGGTTTGTTCCCCAAAACGCCCAAAGGGGAGCGTTTGGCGGGCGTTTTCCTGGCGATACTGGTTCCTCTCTTCACCAGCGGGACGGGGATTATGCTCTTGTGGGGGGCATATGCGGTTCATCCCGGGCTTTGGCTTGTTTTGGAAACGCTGTTTTGTTACCAGCTTTTAGCGGCGAAGGCGCTCCGGGTGGAGAGCATGAAGGTCTACGACCGGCTGCGTGCGAACGATTTGCCCGGTGCGCGGCGGGCTGTTTCCATGATCGTGGGACGCGATACACAGGCGCTCACAGAGGAAGGCGTGACCAAGGCGGCCGTCGAGACGGTCGCGGAAAACACTTCGGACGGGGAGATCGCCCCGCTGTTGTTTTTGGCCTTAGGCGGCGCACCGTTCGGGTTATTTTACAAAGCGGTCAATACCATGGACTCCATGGTTGGATATAAAAACGAAAGGTATCTCTATTTTGGCTGGGCGGCGGCCAAGCTGGACGATGTACTCAACTGGATTCCGGCGCGGTTGTCGGCCTGGCTGCTGGTGGTCTCTGCATATTTGCTCGGCATGGATGGGAGGAATGCGGCGCGCATCTATAAACGGGATTGCCGCAAGCATGCCAGTCCAAACAGTGCGCAGACGGAAGCGGCCTGCGCGGGCGCTCTGCGCGTCCAGCTGGCGGGCGACGCCTATTACTTTGGAACGCTCTACAAAAAGCCGACGATCGGGGACAATCTGCGGCCCATCTGTACAGAGGATATCCGCCGGGCAAACCGGTTGCTTTATGCGGCGTCTTTCTTGGCGCTGGCCCTTTTGCTTGTTATGCGCCTGGGAATCGGAATTTTTGGAGGCTGGCTATGCATCTGATACACGGCGGCGACGTATATTCTGCGCGTCAAAAGATGAAACAGGAACCGCTCGATTTTTCTGCGAACATCAACCCGATGGGGATGCCGCCGGGGGCTGTCCGCGCGGCGGCGGATGCGTTGCAGCAATGTACGCAGTATCCAGACCCACTTTGCCGGGAATTGCGTGCAGCGCTTGCGGCGTATGAGGGCATCCCAGCGGAACAGATCGTCTGTGGAAACGGTGCGGCGGATCTGATTTTTCGGATCGTCGCGGCCACGCATCCTCGAAGGGCGCTGCTGTTGGCGCCGACCTTTGCAGAGTACGAGCAGGCGCTCCGCGCGATGGATTGTTCCATCGCGTATTTTCCTTTGCAGGAGAGCGAGGGATTTGTGTTGCCCGAAGCATTTTTACAGCAGCTGACGCCGGAGATCAATTTGCTCTTTCTCTGCAATCCAAACAATCCCACGGGACGGACGGTGCCTCCAGCGCTGTTACGGGAAATCTGGAAACGCTGCGAAGAAGCCGGTATCCTCCTTGTGGTGGACGAATGCTTCAACGAGTTTCTGGAACATCCAGAGCGGAATACGCTAAAAGGCGTGCTGAAACCGGGGACGAATGCCGTAATTCTCAAGGCGTTTACAAAGAGCTTTGCCATGCCGGGCCTGCGCCTGGGGTATGGACTTTGTGGAAACAAGTCCTTGGCGGAACGGATTTTCTTCTGCGGGCAGCCGTGGGGCGTGTCCATCCCGGCACAGGCGGCGGGGATTGCCGCGTTGCAGGAGCAGGGATATTTGGAGCGCATGCGGCACCTGATTCAAACGGAACGGCGTTGGCTTTCGGAAAACCTTGCCCGGTTGGGATTGTGCGTTTTCCCGTCGGAGGCAAATTATATCCTATTCCGCACGGAGACAGAGATCCCTCTGCGGGAGAGAATGGAACAGCACAGCGTGCTCATCCGCGCCTGCGGCAATTACCGCGGGCTGGACGACCGCTACTACCGCATTGCTGTGCGCGGGCATGGCGAAAATGAACATTTGATAGCGGCGCTGAAATGCGCCTTGGAGGAATAACATGGCGAAAGCAATTATGGTACAGGGCACGATGTCCAATGCGGGAAAGAGCTTCCTGGTGGCGGGGCTTTGCCGGATCTTCCGGCAGGATGGCTACCGGGTGGCGCCATTCAAATCGCAGAACATGGCGCTCAACTCGTTTATCACAACGGAAGGGCTGGAAATGGGCCGGGCGCAGGTTATGCAGGCCGAGGCCGCCGGCGTGGAGCCCAGCGTGCGGATGAACCCCATTTTGCTGAAGCCGACCAACGATACGGGTTCCCAGGTGATCGTCAATGGCGTGCCCATCGGGAACATGGATGCGGCGGTGTATTATCAATATAAACGAAAGTTGGTCAAGCCGATCATGGAGGCATATGACTCCCTCGCAGCGGAAAACGACATCCTGGTGCTGGAGGGAGCGGGGAGCCCTGCCGAGATCAACCTCAAGCAGGAGGACATCGTAAACATGGGGATGGCAAAACTGGCCCATGCGCCGGTGCTCCTGGCAGGGGACATCGACCGCGGCGGCGTGTTTGCTTCCCTATACGGGACGATGGCCTTGTTGGAGGAATCGGAACGCACCATGGTGAAAGGGATGATCATCAACAAATTCCGCGGGGATGTCGAGCTGCTAAAGCCCGGCTTGCGCATGTTGGAGGAGCGGACGCATGTGCCCTTTGTGGGGGTGGTGCCCTATCTTCCCATCGAATTGGACGACGAGGACAGCCTGTCGGAACGGCTGTCCGGACGGCCCAAAGAGGGGGTGCTGGACCTGGTGGTGATCCGCTGGCCGAAGGTCTCGAATTTTACGGATTTCAACCCATTGGCCCGCATCCCCGGTGTAACATTGCGGTATGTGGACCGCCCGGAATGCTTTGGGGAGCCGGATCTCGTCCTGCTGCCCGGCACCAAAAATGTGATGGGCGATCTCGCTTGGATGCGCAGCAACGGGTTGGAGAATTGCGTCCGGCAGTATGCGTTCCAAGGAGGCCCGGTTCTGGGAATCTGCGGCGGGTATCAGATGCTGGGGATGACCATCCGCGACCCAGAGCAGGTGGAGGGCGGCGGCTCCATGCAGGGGATGGGCCTTCTGCCGGTCGATACGGTCTATGTGAGGGAAAAGGTGCGTACCCGCGTGCGCGGCACAGTGCTGCCGGTGGGCGGTCTGCTGCGGGAACTGTCCGGCGTGCCGTTCATTGGATATGAGATTCACATGGGGCGCACAACACGGCGGGAAGGTGCAGCTCCTTTTGCAGTCCTACAGGAGCCCGGCGGCGCGGAAAAGGAGGACGGCGCAGTCTGCGGGAATGTCTACGGCACCTATGCGCACGGCTTTTTCGATGCGGAACCCGCCAGCGCCTTGGCGCGCATTTTGCTGCGGAAAAAAGGCTTCGATGGGGACGCTATTCAGTCGGTTGACGCCCATGCGTTTAAAGAACAACAATACAACCAGTTGGCGGACGCCCTTCGGACGCATCTGGATCTAAAAAAAATCTATGCCATCTTGGAACAGGGCTTGTCAGAAGGGGGAGAAGCGGATGTTTGAAACCATCTTGCCAGAAGAAATTGAACAGCGCAGTTTCGCTATCATCGAAGAAGAACTGGGGGAGCAGGTACTCAATCCGGTACAGGCCCCTGTCATAAAGCGTGTCATCCACACCACGGCGGATTTTGACTATGTAGAAAACTTGTGTTTTTCCGAGCAGGCGGTGGAAAAGGGTGTCAGAGCCCTAAAAGACGGCGCGTGCATTGTAACCGACACAGAGATGGCGCGTGCGGGAATCAACAAGAGGGCCCTCGCCCGCTTTGGTGGAGAGGCGTTTTGCTTCATATCCGATGAGGAGGTCGCGCGCGAGGCAAAGGCCCGCGGCGTCACTCGCGCCAGCGTCAGCATGGAGCGGGCGGCTTCTTTACATAGGCCTTTGGTCGTTGCAATCGGCAATGCGCCCACGGCGCTCGCCCGCTTGTACGAATTGACCCGTGAGGGGAAAATCTCTCCCGAGCTGGTGATCGGCGTGCCCGTGGGATTTGTCCATGTGGTAGAGGCCAAAGAGCTGTTTTTACAGAGTGAAGTCCCCCATATTGTCGCGCGCGGCAGAAAAGGCGGCAGCAATGTGGCGGCCGCGATCTGCAATGCGATGCTCTATCTGGCAGGGGGGCGAACCCTATGAACGTTACAGAAACCATTGTAGTAAATGACGCAGCAACATTGGAAAGGAGCGATACCGTGAGCAGAAATGCAATTTTAGCGGTGAGTTTTGGCACGGTTCACACAGAGACACGGGATAAGACGATTGGTGCGATTGAACAGACCATGCGGGAAGGGTTCCCAGGCTGGGAGGTGCGGCGCGCCCTCACAAGCCCGACCATTCTGCGAAAGCTGGCGGCAGCAGGAGAGCCTACGGCCAATCTTTGGCAGGCGTTGGGGCAGCTGCGGGAGGAAAGCGTTTCCCGGGTGGTGTGCCAATCCACTTATGTGGTCAACGGGGAAGAGCAGGAGACGATGGTGCGCGAAGCGGAAAAATGTGCGCATTGGTTTGACCAGCTTGTCTGTGGCACTCCGCTTTTGACATCGCAGGAAGATCTCGAAGCGGTAGCTCGCGCCATTGAAGCGGAATTTTCCGGCCTTTCTTCGGAAGAAGCGCTTGTATTGGTGGGACATGGGACAAGGCACAGCGCGAACACGGCCTATGCCGCATTGGAATATGTCTTTCACGATCACGGCGCCTGTAATATTTTTGTGGGGACGGTGGAATCCTACCCCGGGCTTTCGTCAGTGCTCCGCCAGGTGGACCGCTTAAAGCCGCAAAAGGTGACCATTGCACCGCTGATGGTTGTCGCGGGTGAACATGCGCGCAACGATATGGCCGGGGAGCGCCATTCCTGGAAGGCAGCTTTTGAAGAGCGAGGGTATCCGGTGCAGGCTATCCTGAAGGGGCTGGGGGAATATCCGGGCATCCGTGCGGTTTACGCCGCCCATGCGAGGCAAGCGGCGGAACAACTGCAATAAAGAAGTAAAGAGACTGGTTTTCTTTTGCGGGTTTCACAGGGCAAAGAAATTCTCTGTGAAAACCCAATACATACGCCTGAAATGGATGTTGGGATTCCCATAGCCGTTTTGAGGCGGAAACGATATACAAACATGAAAAGGAAACCCGTAAAGGAGGGAATCTTTCGATGATTTTACGCGGAACCGTCTTTTCCAACATCTTGGGGAAGGACACTGGGATCACCATTGTGACGCCCGGCAATTTGCAGGAAGGCGGTCCCTATAAAGTGGCGTATCTTCTGCACGGCTTGTGCGGTGATAGCGCAACTTGGGTGGACGATTCCATGCTTCCGGTCTATGCGCGGGAAGGGCGCACGATTTTTATTCTTCCGGACGCGGCCAGAAGCTTTTACAGCGATATGCGGCATGGCCCGCGCTACTTTACGTATTTGGTGGAAGAATTGCCGCAGCTTTGCAAAGCGGTCTTTCAGATCTCCGCCCGCCGGGAGGATACGGCCATTCTTGGCGCATCCATGGGTGGCTATGGCGCGCTTAAGTGCGCGTTGTCCCGGCCCGAGCAATACGGGATGTGCGGGGCGTTTTCTTCCGCCTGCCTTTTTTTGAAAGATGGCCTTGCAGAGCAGCAAAAACCTGGAGGCAAGCAGGCGTTTATTGAGCAGTATGGGGAGCAGCTATACCTGGACTTCCTCGCAATCTTTGGCGAAGAACTGGAGTGGAAGCCGGAATACGAGTTATTGGAGTTGGCAAAGCGGTTTCAAAATAAGGAGAGCAAGCCAGCAATCTATATGACCTGTGGCAGCAGTGATTCATTCCAGCCATCCCACACGCAATTCCGAAAAGAGATGGAACCCCTGGGCTTTGATTTTCAATATGAGGAATGGCCGGGAGGGCACGACTTTTTCTTCTTCGACCATTCGTTAAAGCGTGCGATCCATCATTTTGGGCTGTAGAAACGGAACGATATTCCGCATCGTAAGGCCGGGAGAAGCGGCAGCGTTCTCCGTGTATCTTGCGGTCACGGCTGAAAGAGAATGGCTTTTTCAAATAAATGAAGATTGAAGGGGCGTTTGCGCGAGATAGATGCAAAAAATCCGCCATGGGCAAGAATCAAAGCCCATGGCGGATTGTCGTTTGATTTAAGGAAGGAAAAGCTGGAAAAGCTGGCCCCGGTGGGAAATCTGCAAAATACGATCCCGATAGGAGGCTGTGCGGGGATCGTGACCGATGCGGTCGAAGATGGAACCATTGGACCCAAAGTGCATGGGGACGATCCAACGGGCGCCCACCTGCTTCATAAAATAGTCCAACCCCAATAGGGCATTTTCCTCCTGGCGTGGATCGACCGGGATGAAAGCGATGTCGATGGATTCCCCCTTTAAGGAGTCGATCTGTTGTTGATACCGGCGGGCCATCGCGCGATTGGCTTCCTCCGGTTCGTCGTTCCAGTGCCACCAGTTGAGGTCCCCGGCGTGATACAGGCAAAGCCCGTCCGCCTTGACCAGGAAAGCGACGCCTAAATCGGTGGAATCCAAGGTGCGCACCTCCAGGCCGCCAAGCGGGTAGGTTTTGCCTGCTTTAACGGAAAGGACGTCTTCTTTTGTTGCAATTTCATCCGCAAGGATATAGCGAATCTGTGGATTTCCTTTACGCCATTGGAAAATGGCTGGATTGTAGTGGTCGCCGTGGCTATGGGATACGAAGACAACCACGTCGCGGCCTTGCAGCATCGAAGGGGAGACAACTCCCTGGTCCGGCCCACAGCCGCGCGGTGTATCCAAGTAGTAATCGAAAATAAACAGGTGGGACGCGGTTTCGACCGCGAATCCGCTGTGGTATAGATATTGGATAGAAACGGACGGCATCTTTTTCCCTCCATTCACGTTTCAATGGAACTGGCAGACGCGTTCCAAATTGCATCTGCAATTGAGATTGATTATAATGGGTTCGAAGGGAACTGTCAATGAAAAGGATGAGCGATAAAGATGGAACGAACGGTCTTATGCAACGGGGAACCATTGCAGTACCAGCTACACTATAAAAAAGTCAAGAATGTAAATATCCGGGTCGTTTCGGGAGGCGTGGTACAGGTTTCTGCCAGCCGCCGGGTCGGAGCGGCGGAAGTGGACCGGATTGTTCAAAAAAAGGCCGATTGGATTGCCCGCGCGAAGGCGTATTATGCCAGCCGTTCTGAGGAACCACAGATGCCCCGCGTTTATGCGGCGGGAGAACCTGTGTGCCTTTTAGGGCGGAGGTACCGGCTTCGGATAGAACCCTCCGACCGGGACCGGGCGGCCATCCAAGGGGAAGAGGTCGTACTCTTTTTACGAAACCCCGAAAACGAATCCCAACGCAAAAAGGTGTTTGAGGCTTGGTACGGCGGCTTGTGCAGGGATCTCTTTGAAGCGGCGGCAAAGCGCGTTTATCCGCTTTTTCAAGCCTATCGAATCCCGATGCCCTCCTTTCGCATCCGGCGGATGAAAACGCGATGGGGGAGCTGTTCCCCGCAAAAACGCGCAGTGACGCTGAATCTCTATCTGGCCCAAGCGCCGGTTCCCTGCGTCGAGTATGTGATCGCACATGAGCTGGCCCATTTGGTGCAGCCCAATCATTCGCCCGCGTTTTATGCGGTGTTGGATGCGGTCATGCCGGATCACCGGGAACGCAAACAGCTTTTACGCGAGCAGAAGATCAACTGTTCTGGGAGTCCGTGAGCGCCGTTTTGGTTGTATGCTGCTTTTCTTTCCAAATCAGGAGAAGGCTGGCCGCTGCGGTTACGATCTGAGAGATCGGGACTGCCAGCCAGGTCCCTTGGATTCCAATGGCGGCTGGAAGGGCGAGCAGCAGGAGTAATAAAAGCAGAGGTTCCCCATAGATTAGCAGATATGCGCGTACACTCTGATTGACTGCATAGAAAAAAGCCGTTGTTACTCTGGAAATGCTGACAAACAAGAACCCCACGATAAAGATAGGCAGGATGCGCGCGACCTCCTGCGTTACCTGCGGGGAAGCGCCGAAGATTTTTGCAGCGTTTTCCCGCGTAAAGAACAGGCCGGCCATGCAGATTGCCGACACAATCCCGGCAAATTGGTACCCCAGATTGCGCACAGCTTTTGCACGAGGAAAATCCCCCTCTCCATAGGCGAGGCTGACCAAAGGCTGGCTGCCGTCGCTGACGCCTTGCAGGAGGAGCATCACCACACAGGAAATGTAGCTGACGGTGGCATAGCAGGTGACAGCCATTGTGCCGCCGAATAGGGCTGCGCTCTTATTGACCAGAATCAAGGTAATATTGGGAGAAAAGGTCAACCCGAATGGGGAGAGTGCAACGCTCAGAACATGTTTTGTAAAGAAGCACTGTTGCTTTTCAAATTGGAAACAGGGGCGCGCTTTTTTCCAAATAAAGAACAGTACGCACACCAAAAAAGTCATCGCTTGCCCAATGACCGTGGCAACTGCCGCGCCCATCATCCCCCAGGGGAGAACCCATACAAACAAGTAGTCCAGAAAAATATTGGTCAGAAATCCCACAACCATGGCAGCCATGGCGGTGACGGAGCTTCCCATGTTGCGGATAAAGGGGACCAGCCCCGTCCCCAATACCTGGAAAATGGCGCCGTAGCTGATATAGAGCAAATATTCCTTTCCCAGTGTTTCAATTTCGCCGGTAGCGCCGAAAAGGTGAAGGACAGCCGGGGCGCCCAATAAGAATAGCACGGTCAAAAGAATGCCCGCCAAAACAAGCAGGATGAGGGACATCCCAAAAAATTGATTGCCACGTTTTTCGTTTTTGTTCCCGATGCTGATGGTGTAGCTGACAGCGCCGCCCATGCCAATCCCTGTGCCCACGGCTTGTAAGAACGCCGTAAGCGGATATGCCATATTGATAGCGGCGAGGGCGTTATCTCCCAGCGCATTCCCCACAAAAAAGCCGTCGGCAATGGCATAGATTCCCGATAGGGCAAACGCCAGCATAGACGGGATTACATAGCGGAAAAATTCTTTATGTATCTTCATTGAGGCCGGCCTCCTGGAAATATTGGTTGTATCGCCTTGTATATTCAATTAACGCATTTGCCCGCTCCGCACCGAGCTTTTTCCAGACAGCCCGTTCGCAGCGCTGTAATTCACCGGCAATTGCACAGATGTTTTTTTCTCCGATTGGCGTTAGACAGATTGTTTTATTCCTTCGGTCGCCTTCACAGGGAGTAAGTTCAACCCATCCGTGTTGCACAAACGCTTTTAAAATAGTATGAACGGTCTGTTTGGGAAGCTGCCAAACTTGGCAGATGTCCTTTTGTTTACAAGCGGATTTATCTGCCAAAGACAGGATGACAAGCAGTTCGTAATACGATAGCCCATGCTTTTTCGCCCATTTCTCGTATAAAGCGTTTGTCTCCTGCCAAAGAGTGGTATACAATTTTATTTGTTCTGCAATTTTCATTGGTGGTATGCCTCCTGTATAGTCCGCAAACAGACTAATTCTAACATAGAAAAATGCGCGCGTCAAGGAAGTACCTTGGTGTGATAGTTTAAAATGGGCCAGCCTAAAGGGAGCTTTTTAAAAATAGCAAAAATAAAATCCGGACTCTTTACCATTTCAGGAAAGAATCCGGATTTTATCCGTTTATTCTGCGTTTAATGCAGCCATAGTAATATAGTTGTAAGGTTGGTTAAAATGCGGCAGGAAGAAGAGATCCAGGAGCTTCAGGCGGTCGATGGTGACCTTCTCCTGAATGGCCAGGGAGAAGAGGTGAATCCCCATGGAAATGTCATAGCGGGAGGCCATCTGCGCGCCGACGATCACGCGGTTATCCCGACGGTAAACAATCCGGATCTTCACCTTTTCATTATGGTTCATAAAGCGTGGCTTTTGGTAGTCCTCGAAATCGGCGGCGCACACATCCAACCCATACCGCCGCGCTTTTTCGAGGGAGAGGCCGGTAGAAACCATATTGAATCCCCAGATGCTGATTCCGTTCGATCCCTGGACGCCTTCCGTCTCGATTTGACCGCCGCAGGCGTTTACTGCGGCAACGATGCCGGAGCGCACCGCATTGCTGGCGAGTGCGATGTAATTCACGTCTCCGGTTGAATTGTCATAGACGGTCGCGCAGTCGCCAATGGCGTAGACGTCCGGCAAATTGGTGCGCTGCTGCCGGTTGACCCGATATGCGCCGTTGCGGAAACGCTCCAGCCGCTCCCCGCCGAGCTTCGAATTGGGACGGAATCCAACGGCCAGCACTGCCATGTCCGCGTCGTATTCGTTTTGATCTGTTAGGATTTTTTCTACACGGTTTGTGCCTTCTATCCGTGTGACGCTTTCGCCAAAGGCCAACTGGACGCCATTTTTTTCCAGCGCTTTGGACATCAAGCTTGTGAAATCGCTGTCATAGTATCCGGACAGGCAAGTGGGCGCACAGTCGATCAAGACAACCTCTTTGCCATTGCGCTTAAATGCCTCCGCCAGCTCCACACCGATGTATCCGGCCCCAATGACGGCGACCTTCTGTATTTGATCGGTGTGGAGTTTTTGGATGACCTCGTCCGCATCCTGGTACCGTTTGACCAATTGGACGTTTTCCAAGTCTTTGCCGGGAATATCCGGGATGATTGGTTGGGAACCGGTTGCCAAAATCAATTTTTCATATGGTTCTTCATAGCGGGCGTGGTCGTAACCCTCCGCATAGACAATCTTACGGTCAAAATCGATTTTTGTCACCGTGGTCAGCATGTGCACAAGAGCGCCTTTTTGTTGTAGAAGCTTTTGTGAGGAATAGAACAACCCTTCCGGCCCGGAGATTTGGCCGCCGATCCAGAGCGCCATGCCGCACCCCAAAAAACTGATGTTGGAATTGGCGTCGAAAACCACCACCTGATGTTGGTCAGGGGCTGTATCCAAGATGGTGTTGACCGCGGCGGTTCCGGCGTGATTGGCGCCGATTACAACAATTTTACTCATGACAGAATCCCTACTTTCCTGTTTATCCTCCTGTATACAGGGGGATCTCACCGTTTAGTATGTGCGGGATTTTCGGGATCATCCCTGCGTCACAGAGAACTCTCGGCGCGATCCTGTGCGATCAAAAGCCCAAAGCGGATCATTCCCGCGATCAGTACCAAAAGATTGGCAGTGTGGTTGAGAGATGAGGTGTGGATTTGTTTGGGATTGCCCTGCTGCTTTGCTTGACAAACGGTTTTCCCAGAGAGGCCCACATAAAAGGTAAGGGCAAGCAGGATCAGAATGCTGGAAAAGGTCTGGATGGGGAGCGTCTCCGGCAGGCACTTGCACAGAGCCGGATCCGTCGCCGTGCACACCAGTTTTTGTTTCATGAGGCTTACCGAATAATAGGACAGCAGAATGGCACAGACGGTGACCATGATAAACCACTGTGATCGGGTGAGAACCTGCAGCTGCCGGGTTACATCGGCGGGCAGGGACTGAATTCCTTTCTCGGACATCGCATTTCACCTCCATTTTTGATAAAATAAGAGAGGTCTTTCTCAGTTTATGCGAAGCCCGAGAAAGCGGCCGCATATTCCACAATGCCCTTGCATATCCATTTTGCAGACATGTGCATGGTAAGGCATGGAACTTTTCCCTTTTGCACATGGATGGACAGCGGTAAGAAGGGTGGCGTGGTTATGCAGGAAAGACCAGGGAAACCGGTCTCCAAGAAGGAACAGGGTAGGCAGATATTTGTACGGCGTACCGAACAGGCCATGAAGCGTTTCTTTCAGAATAAAGGACAAACTCCTCCGGTACAACGGTAGGCGTTCGCTCCGGCTATGTACGGAAATGGTATTGTTCTGGCTGCCACGCAAGCGGCTGCTTTCCTTATTCTGTGGAGTATTAGCGATCTTCGTTGTGTTTTATTTGACTATATACCAGATCGCCCCCATCATGGCCGATGCACAGAAGATACAGGAACCCGTCTGCCGTGTGGATACGGCGGAAAAGCAGGTTGCCCTGTCCTTTGACGTGGAGTGGACGGACGTACAGACTGGGGAATTGCTCCGCATTCTAAAGAAGTACCGGGCCAAAGCGACCTTTTTTGTCGTGGGGCGCTGGGCGGAAACGCACCACGAATCCGTCCTTCAGATTGCCATGGCGGATTGTGAACTGGGAAGCCATTCCATGGCCCATTCGAATATGCAGAAGCTTACTCCGGAAGAGCAAGCGGAGGACTTGCAGGCATGCAATCGCGTCTTGGAGCAGATCACCGGAAAAAAGCCCGGGCTTTTTCGCGCGCCCTATGGGGCATATAGCCCGGAGCTCCTTTCCGCTGCACGTGGGGAGGGGATGCTTTCCATCCAATGGGACATCGATTCCTTGGACTGGAAAAATCTTCCTCCCGAGCAGATCTGCAATCAGATCGTGGAGCAGATTCGTCCGGGTTCCATCGTGCGGTTTCAGAGCAGCGCGCTTAATACACCCACTGCTTTGGAAAGCCTATTGGAGATTCTTCAAAATGAGGGATATACATTTGTAACCGTCTCGGAGCTATTTTAGCGCTTCAATATTTCAATGTTATATAGAAAACATGGGAGGCAGGAAAGATGGCACGGATTACCCATATTCGCAAATGCAGCCGGCCGATCCGTGTGGAAAGCCGCACGGTGATGGACATCAACACGAACGATGCGTATTTTTCCATGTGGGTTCATGCAGCTGGGCAGGAAATGGGAATGGATTTGCGCCCTCTCAGCATCCAGTTGGACCGGGAGATGGCGCAGCATCTGCACGATTATCTGGAGGACTTTCTCTCCAAAGGGCATTGGAAAGAGAACCCATAATTTTGTTCGTCTTTTTACATAATATCCAGAGGAATGGTACATACTGCACTTGTGTCGTCCCGGTTTCAGAATGTTCGGCTTCGGCCGGTTTGGAGCGTGCAAGTGAATGACCGATATTCTTCTCTGTGGGAAAAGCAACGACCAGTCCATTGTGAAAGCACTTTTGCCAGCCCTAGCAAGATATGGGGGCGTGCGGTATATCCATCCGGAACTTCTCCGAAGGGTCGGCAATGGCGAGGCGCGCTTTTTGGTCTGCGACTGTGAGCGAATCCCAAAGGTGGAAGGAAGCAGCGGGATTTTATTTTTAAAAAACAGTTTTGATTCGGACATGCCAATTGCCATCCCGGACGGATTCCTTTGTGCATTTGAACCACAAAACCAGCGTGCGGCAGCATTATTGCGTGCTGCAGGGGCGGCGGCTGTGACCTGTGGGATGTGCGCCAAAGAAACGCTTTCTATCTCTAGCCTCGATTATGGCGCGGCGGCACTTAGCCTGCAACGAAGCATCACAACGGTCAGCGGCGACGTGGTAGAGCCGCGGGATATCACAGTGGAACTCCATTCGGCAGTCAGTCCCCGCCAGATGCTTGCGGTATGTATGGTGCTGTTGATGGCGGGCGTGGATTCCTCCTATGGATACGTCATTTAAAAACCCTACAAAAATTGACAATCATAAAACAACGCATGGTACGCAAAATAGGAAGGCAAACGCAAAACAAATTCAAAAACAAAATTTTAAGGAGTGTTTTATGATGTCTAGATCGAATAATAAGAATGTTGTTCCGGAAGCTCGTGCGGCTCTCGATAAGTTTAAGATGGAAGCTGCTGCAGAGGTCGGTGTGAACCTGAAGCAGGGTTACAATGGCGATTTGACTTCCCGTGAGGCTGGTTCCGTCGGCGGCCAGATGGTCAAGACGATGATCCAGCGTTATGAGGAAAACATGAAATAAAACCTTCCCCATTTGAAAAACGCCACGCCAGCAGGTGTGGCGTTTTTGTGTGTTAAGAGAAAGGGGGACCGCTGAAATCTGGCGCTAACTTTCGTAGTCCTCAATCAAGCGGTTGAGGTGTTCCCGATCCGTTACGCGGATGCCTTCCTCCAAAAGAACCTGGTCGGCCTCGGGGAGAAGGCCGACATCTACATCCAATTCCTCAAAGGGGACTTTGCTGTCATTCAGGAAGATGCCGATGCGCCCTTCGTATGTGCGCACAGTATACACAGTGACATGGCTTGCCATGGCGTACGCACCGCTGCTTTCTTGACTTGACAATGTCTCAGGGGTATAATACAGTATATTTGAGCTGGATTCTTCTGCCGTTTCTGGAAGGAACCACCGTTGTGGATAGCCCATCAGCAGCAGGGCGAGAACCAGGACGTCCAGACAGGCCAGCACGATCATCAGTTTTTTCACAGATCATCACCTCATGGGTATTATTTGGAAAATTCGGTAAAATATACAGGACCCCGCACTTTCTGATTGTGCGCGGGATGTCCGGAGAGTGTGAAAGGAGGCGCAATATGCGAAAAACCGACATCAGCAAGTTCAGCAATACCGGCCCCGTGCAGGACAACAGCGCGTCCGATACCGCACGGTCGATCGGGAAAATTCTGGCAAAAGCGTTGATTACGCTGCTGGCAATTTTGATGATCACAGGAACCATCGTGGGGGCGTTTTTGGTCTCCTTCATTTGGAGTATGAAGGATGAAACGATGGCCTATGACCTCAATAAGCTCAAGCTCAACTACACAAGCTTCATCTATGTTTACGATGAAAACGGGAACCCGGTGGAGTATCAGAGCCTCTACAGCAATGAAAACCGCGTCTGGGTAGACTACGGCCAGATCCCCCAGGCAATGAAGGATGCCATTGTCGCCATCGAGGACAAGCGCTTTTGGGAACACAATGGCGTGGATTGGCGGCGCACGCTGGGCGCTGTGACGCAGCTTTTTTCAGAGGGCAGCAGCTACGGCGGCTCTACCATTACCCAACAGCTCATTAAGAATGTGACAGGCGATAAGGACGTCAGCCTGACCCGCAAAGTGAAGGAAATCTTCCGCGCGTTGAATCTGAACAAAGAGTACAGCCGGGAACAGATTCTGGAGGCATACCTCAATGTGGTCAATTTTGGCAGTGGCACCAATGGGGTACAGGCGGCGGCGAACCTCTATTTTGGTAAGGACATCCAGGATTGCGATATCGCAGAATGCGCTGCAATTGCTGGAATTACCCAGAATCCGTCGCGGTATACGCCCCTGGTACACCCGGAAAACAACATGGAACGCCAGCAGGTCGTTTTAGGGGAAATGTATGACCAGGGAAAGATCACCAAGGCGGAGTATGACGAGGCGATGGAGAAGTCCCGCCACATGACGTTTGTCGGCAAAAAGCAGGAGAGCGGCGGTGGCAGCACAGAGATCTGGAACTGGTACGTGGAGACCATGTTTGAGGATGTCAAAGAGGACCTGATGGAGCTGTACAGCTGCACCAGTGCGAAGGCGGAGGACATGATTTACCACGACGGTTTGAAAATTTACTGCGCAATGGATCAGGAAATGCAGAGCATTGCAGAATCCTTTGTAAACAACACGGAAAACCTGCCGCAAAACCAGGAGATCGACCTAGGTTATATTGCGATGGATTACGATGGGCGTGTACTGGCGGTGGTCGGTGCGCGCGAAAAGACGCGGAACCGTCCGTTGAATCTGGCGACCGATGCACAGCGGCAGCCTGGTTCCACGATTAAGCCGATCGGCGTTTATGCGCCCGCGATCGAACTGGGGGCCATCAATTATTCAACGATCGTAGAAGATGCGCCATTGGAAAATTGGAACGGTGATAAGCCGGGTCCCAACAACTTTGACAACCGGTATTTAGGAAATATGACGGTGGAATTTGCGCTGGAGAACTCCAGAAACGCACCGGCGGCGCGTATCTGTAAGGAGATTACGCCAGAAGTTGGGTATACGTTCCTAAAGGATAAGCTCCATTTCACGAGCCTACAACCAGCGGATAACAACATCGCGCCGATCGCCATAGGCGGAATGAGCGAAGGCGTCACCGTGCGTGAGATGACGGCGGCGTTCCAGATTTTTGCGAACGGCGGGAAGTTTACAGAACCGTATACGTACTATTATGTAGAAGACCATGATGGAAACGTGATTCTGGACAACCGGAACAAGGAGCCTGTACAGGCGATTTCTTCCACAACATCGTCGATTATGCATCACTTGCTGAACCGCGTAATCACCGGTTCGCAGGGCAGCGGCCGCCGGGCGGCGATCTCCGGTTGGGAAGTGTTTGGTAAAACCGGCACGACAAACGACCAGAAGGATAGCTGGTTCATCGGCGGTACGCCCTATGCCCTTGCGGGCATCTGGACGGGGTATCGCGATACGCCGACAGCGATGAACAACACGGAAACCAAGTATGCCATCTCCATTTGGCAGGGAATCATGTCGCAGTACTTGGAGAATAAAGAGCCACTGGAATTTACCTATGACGAAAATGTTGTTTCGGCGACGTTCTGCCAGCAGAGCGGCAAACTGGCGACGGGGAGCTGTCCCAGAACGGGGACCGGTTGGTACAAAAAAGACGAAATGCCAGAAAGATGTGATATGGAACATCCTGTTGAAGGGGATGAGACCTCGTCGGCCGGGGACGAAGGTGAGACGCCGGAGGGAACAACGCCGACAGATCCCGCAACCTCCTCGCAGGTGACAGAACCATCAACGGATTCCAGTCTGCCGGAGGAAACAGAACCCGTGCCGGAAGCCCCCTCGCAGCCTGCCCAGGTTCCGTCCCAGGAACCGGAAGAGAATATGGACAATAATGTTGTGGTGACGCCCGGGGACGACACTTTACCGCCGGGAATTGTGCCTGTGGGCTGATGGAATGTTTGAGAAATCTGTGGGGATGCGGAAACGCATCCCCTCTTTTCGTTGCATTTTTGACAACAGTTTTATAAATTACTCTGTTAAAGCAAAGATTGTTGTGTTTTTTGATATTGAATGTCCGTTTAAAAAATGGTAAACTGTAAACATGTTTCTGTGCTCTTGGAGCGGGGAATCTGTTTTTGTATGTTTGCAGAACATCCCTTGAGGATAGCAAATGCCGGTGGCCTTTTTGAAGGGCGGTCGGGGAAAGAGCAGTAAAAATTTGCCCATTTACAAGTTGGTAAAGTTGGGCGAGAGTGACGAACATAGAGAATAGGGAGTGCTGGTGAAAAATGGTTCAGATAGCAGTTATGGGCTACGGTGTAGTCGGTTCCGGCGTGGTAGAGGTCCTTACGACGCATACGGAACACATTGCAAAGCGTGCAAAAGAAGAGATTGGGATCAAATATATTCTGGATTTACGGGAATTTCCGGACAGCCCCTTTGCGGATAAATTCACCAAATCGTTTGACGATATCATAAACGATCCAGAAGTCCGCGTGGTAGTGGAAGTGATGGGCGGCTTGCATCCGGCGTTTGAATATTCGATGCGCTGCATGGAAGCCGGCAAGAGCGTTGTGACGTCCAACAAGGAGCTGGTGGCAACGAAGGGCGCGGAGCTTTTGAAGGTAGCGCAGGAAAAGAACGTGAACTTCCTCTTTGAGGCCAGTGTGGGCGGCGGCATCCCGATCATCCGTCCGATCAGCCAGTGCCTGGCAGCCAACGACGTTATTGAAATCGCGGGTATTTTGAACGGTACGACGAATTTCATTTTGACCAAGATGATCCATGATTCAATGGATTTCCAGGATGCATTGGCTTTGGCGCAGAAGCTGGGCTACGCGGAGCGCAATCCCGCTGCGGATGTCGAGGGCGCCGATGCATGTCGGAAGATTTGTATTTTGGCTTCTCTGGCGTTCGGACGCCATGTGTATCCGGAGCAAGTCCACACGGAGGGCATTACCAATATTTCGCTCGCCGATGTCGAGTATGCTGAGCAGTGGGGCGGCGTGGTAAAGTTGATTGGCCGTGTGAAGCAGATGGAGAGCGGAAAGCTTCAGATTATTGTATGCCCGATGTTCATTCCGCGCGAAAGCCAGCTTGCCAATGTGGACGACGTATTTAACGGTATCATGGTACGCGGGGACTCCACCGGCGACGTGGTGTTCTACGGCAAGGGCGCAGGAAAACTGCCCACGGCTAGCGCGGTTGTGGCCGACGTGATCGATTGCGTCAAACATTTTAAGGCGAGAAAGTACCTCTTCTGGGGAGAAGGAAGCCCGGATTATGTGGAGGATTATCTCGACGACAAGGTAAGCATGTACGTGCGCGCACATACGGACAACGAGGCACTTGCCCTTGGCAATGCCAACCATCTCTTGGGGAAGATCAACCATTTGACGCGCAAGAATGCACCTGCTGGCGAAATCGCCTTTGTCACGGAAACCATGCCGGAGCGTGCCATTGTGGAGAAGCTGAAGAAGCTTTCCGAGCTGGGCGTGACCATCGAGAATACCATCCGCATCGGAGAACTGTAAATGACATATAGAATATAGGAGAGTCGTAGAGCATGATAAGAATACAGATTCCGGCAACCAGCGCCAACTTGGGCTCTGGCTTTGATTCCCTTGGGATCGCACTGACGATGTACAATCAGGTCTGGATGGAGGAGTCCGATACCCTGGATATTTCCTCCAAAGATGACGTAAAGATCCCCACGGATGAGAACAACCTCATCTTTTGGGCGGCGAGGCAGGTCTATGAGAAATGTGGGCGCAAGCTTCCCGGCCTGAAATTGATTCAACAAAACGACATCCCCATGGCGCGCGGCCTGGGGAGCAGCTCCGCCTGCATTGTGGCAGGTATTTTAGGAGCGAACCGCCTGCTGGGAAGTCCCCTCAGCACCACAGAATTGATCAACCTGGCGGCGGAAATTGAAGGCCATCCGGACAACACGACCCCTGCCATTGAGGGAGGTCTGGTTGCTTCTGCCATTGAGGCGGGCCGCGTCTACAGCGTGAGCGTCCCAGTCTCCGAAAAGATTCGCTTTGCCCTGTTTATCCCGCCGTTTGAACTCAAAACGGAGAAGGCCCGTTCGGTGCTTCCGGAGACATACGCCCGTGCGGACGCCGTATATAACCTTTCGCGTTCCGCGTTGATGACGGCATCCTTGTTCTCCGGTAAATTGGAAAATTTGCGTGTGGCGGTGCAGGATAAGATCCATCAGCCGTATCGTTCCGGCTTGATCGACCATTTGGACAGCGTATTCCGCTTGAGCTATGAATTGGGTTCCCTTGGCACCTATGTCAGCGGCGCCGGCCCCACGATTATCTCCATGATTGATGTGGCGGATACGGACAATTTTGTCAAATATGCGGCCAGCCATCTGGAAGAAAAAGGGATCACCGGTTGGCAGATCCGTATTTTGAATGCGGATTCCAAAGGGGCGCAAATTTCAATCGAATAAAAGCTTTGTTCGGGAGAATCGTGTGCCTTTTTCCGGCTTCTCTCGAGGAAGCTCTTTGCTTTTGCTTTGAGACGTTATCCTGAACGGGATGGCGCTTCACGTACTTTTATTGATAGAGAGATGGAGGATAAACCAATGAGCCTTATCGTTCAAAAATTCGGCGGCACTTCCGTTGCAAACGCCGAACGCCTGTTCAATGTGGCCAACATCGTTACCCAAACATATAAGCAGGGCAATGACGTGGTCGTGGTGGTTTCTGCACAAGGCGATACTACGGACGACCTGATTGCCAAAGCAAATGAAATCAATCCCAATGCCTCGAAGCGTGAGATGGATATGCTGCTGACCTCTGGCGAACAGATCTCTGCTTCCCTGCTGGCGATGGCGATTGAGAAATTGGGCTTCCCGGTGGTTTCCCTGCTGGGATGGCAGGCCGGCTTTTATACCAGCTCCGCCTATGGGACGGCGCGGATTAAGCGCGTGACGCCGGACCGCATTAAAAAGGAGATTGACAAGAGAAATATCGTGGTCGTGACAGGATTCCAGGGGGTCAACCGCTACGACGATATGACGACCTTGGGACGCGGCGGTTCGGATACCAGTGCGGTGGCGATTGCAGCGGTCATGAATGCCGACCTCTGCCAGATTTACACCGATGTGGAAGGCGTATTCACAGCCGATCCGCGCAAAGTGAAGGGTGCGCGGAAGTTGAGCGTAATCTCTTACGACGAAATGCTGGAGCTTGCTTCTTTGGGCGCGCAGGTTTTGAACAATCGTTCCGTAGAGATGGCGAAGAAATACAATATTGAGCTTGAGGTACTTTCCAGCCTGACAAAGGCGAAGGGCACCATTGTGAAGGAGGCAACCAAAGTGGAAAAAATGATGATTAGCGGAATTGCAAAGGACGAGGATGTCGCACGTGTATCGATCATTGGCGTGCCGGACCGTCCGGGCCTTGCCTTTAAAATTTTCTCAAAGTTGGCCGCTAAGAATATCAATGTCGATATTATTTTGCAGTCCATCGGCAGAAACGGAACGAAGGACATCAGCTTCACCGTCAGCCATGACAATCTCAAGGAGACTATTGATCTGCTGAACCCCTATGTGGATCTGATCGGCGCCACCAGCGTGGTCTATGACGAAAATGTTGCCAAGGTTTCCGCGGTTGGCGCGGGGATGGAAACCCATCCGGGCATCGCCGCAGAGATGTTTGAGGCCCTCTATGAGGCAAATATCAACATCAAGATGATCTCTACCAGTGAAATCAAGATCTCCGTCCTGATCGACAGCAAGGATGCGGATAAAGCGGTTGCTGCGGTGCATGACAAATTCTTTGGAAACGCTCTGGATGCTTAATTGAGAAGCAGGTCTTTTACATATTCGGGATTTTAGGAATACGTTTTTCCTGAGACTTCTATGGGAGGTTGAGGGCAAAAGCAATGTATCTTCGGATGGATTGCATAGATATAAAGTGTCTTCTTATCGTTCGGATAGGAAGGCACTTTTTGATTTGGGTGGAAGGCCCTACTCGTTCTGGAGATTTTCAAAAGCAAGGGAGGCATGAACCCGGTAATTCGCGCATATCTATAAAATGACAGATATGGAAATAGGAATGACAGGCTTCCTATTGGGATGCGGCTTTTCCGTCCTCAATTGCCGCATCCCATTCCATTTGTGCGCCGGTTGTAAGGCGAATGATCGATTTCAAGAATGGCGGTGGAAGATATGGTCATTGTGCTTCGGAAAAAATGGATTCTGGCTGGGCTGCTCTGCCTGCTGCTCTTGGCAGCGGTGCCAGGGATTTTTCATCATGTTACAGATGCAAGCGTCGCGGCATCCGCCTCGGCGAATACCAACTGGGGATTGAGCTTTCAGGAGGAGGGGAAAACGCCGGTCGGCAATGCCTCTGCTGCATCTTTAAAGCAATACGACGCTTACTATGCAGGGGACCCTTCACAGAAAACGATTTACCTCACCTTTGATGCAGGATATGAAAACGGGTATACCCCGGCAATTTTGGATACCTTAAAAAAGCACAACGTGAAAGCCGCCTTTTTTGTGGTTGGAAATTATATTGAGACCAGCCCCGACCTGGTCAAACGGATGGTCGCAGAGGGGCACATTGTTGGAAACCATACGTACCATCATCCGGATATGTCGAAGATTTCTGCAATGGAAGATTTTAAGAAAGAAATAACCTCCTTAGAGGCGCTGTATAAAGAGACCACGGGTCAGGAGATGGAAAAATTCTATCGCCCACCCCAGGGGAAATACAGCGAAAGCAATTTGAAACAGGCCCAGGAACTGGGCTATAAGACCGTTTTCTGGAGCCTGGCCTATGTGGACTGGTATGTGGATCAGCAGCCAAGCAAAGAGGAGGCGTTCAGTAAATTGCTCCCACGCATCCATCCGGGAGCGGTCGTCCTGTTGCACAGCACTTCCAAGACAAACGCGGAGATTCTCGATGAACTCTTGTGCAAATGGGAAGCAGAAGGGTATACGTTTGGGACATTGCACGATTTGTGCGTTTAAAGCGACGCCCCCGCTTCGCTATGAAAGCGTCGCGGGGGCAGTTCGTCTTTTATAGCTAGGTGTACAGTAAGAGGCGATTATAAACAAAAAGACCGGGCACTGAAACAATTCCTTTTTCAGTGCCCGGTTCGTTTATGCGGAAAGCAATGCCACGCAGATGCCCAATAGCGCGCCGCATAACACTTCAAACGGCGTATGCCCTAAGGAAACTTCCAAGGTTCCAATGGATTCTTTGATTTCTGCCATTTTTCCCGTTTTGTCTGTTTCTCCCAGATATTCTGTGATCTGGTTGATCGCTTTTGCCTGTTCTCCCGCTGCGCGCCGCACGCCCATTGCATCGTATAGGACGACGGCGGCGAACGATAGGGCAAGCGCGGCGATGGGGGAGGCAAAGCCGACCTCCTGTACCGTAGCGATTGCCACAGAGCACCCCAACGCAGAATGAGCGCTGGGCATCCCACCCGATTCAGACAACCGTTTTAGGTTGATTTTCTTGTTTTGCAATAAGAATATGCCCGTTTTAATCAATTGGGAGAGCATCCAGGAAATAAACCCCACATTGATAATCCGGTTGCTGATCAGGAGCTGCCAATTCATTGATTTTCCCTCTTTCCAGCTGAATGTATAGTAATTTTCCGATAGATTAAAAGGCCAATTCCACTGATGGCCGCGGTAAGGATAAAGACGGCAATTGCAAAGGTATAGTTTTGCAGGCCGAGCGCCTCTCCGCCGATGGTGGAGGAAATGACGGACGGAATGCGGGCGATGCTCGAAAGGATCAAAAAGGTGCGCAATTTCATCGGGGTCAGTCCGATGAAATAGGTAAAGAGATCCTTCGGCGTACCGGGTATAAAAAATAATATAAAAATAAGGATATTTAACTTTTTTGTGTTCTGAAGAAATTTCAAGGACTGGATCTTTTCACGCGAAACGAAGGCCTCTACCATCCGGATGCCGAACTGTTTCGTCAAACCATAGATGATCACGGAACCCAACGCCGCGCCTACCAAACAGAGAAGCATGCCGGGGATTGCGCCAAAAGCATACCCAGCGCCGATTTCCACGGCTTCCCCGGGGATGATCGCAATTACAACCTGTAACACCATGATTCCGACCAGCGTAAGCGGGCCTAGAATCCCTTGCTGCTCCACCCATGCGCGAAAAGCCTTGCCGTCCGCCAAGAATTCAATCAGTTTTTGCCCGATTGTAGCGGCAAATACGATGGAAAAGATCACAAACCCAATGAGAGATATAAGGCTGACAATACGCCTGCGCCGCAGATACGCAGCATCTTCCGCCTGTTGGACAGGCTTTTCCGGCTTGTCCTTGGAATGGGAAAACGAAGTATTGCAACAAAGTGGTCCTTCTTTCGTCATATTGATACGCCCCTTGCACTTTTTGATTCTGCGTGCTATTCTACAAGTAAAATCTTACAAGTCTACCCACGAATTTCTTAAAGAAATCTTACATGTGGAGAGGTTGCAAAGATATTTTGAGTGCAAAGAGGGAAAGAAATGGAGCATCCATTTCCGTATGCGGATGACAATAAACGGTATCACACGCTCGCATATCACCTGAAAAAGCGATTCGGAAGGCGGGTTTTTAAAGCTTCGATCGACGCCGGTTTTACGTGTCCGAATTTAGACGGGACGCGGGGAACCGGCGGCTGTACCTATTGCCAGGGTGGAAGCGGTGCATTTGCACCAGGGCCGTCGCTCTCCGTTTCCGATCAGGTACGGCAGGAGCAGGCCCGTATCCATTTAAAATGGAAAGACGCCCCTGTGATTGCCTATTTTCAAGCGCACACCAACACCTATGCGCCGTTGGATACCCTGAAAAGGAAGTACGAGGAGGCGCTTTCGGTGGACGGCGTGTGCGGGCTGAGCATTGCAACGCGCGCGGATGCCCTTCCAAAAGAAACGGTCGCGTATCTCGCGCAGCTCTCCCAGCAGACTTACCTCACCGTTGAGCTTGGCCTACAGACCATCCACGACGGGACAGCGGAGAGGATCCACCGGGGGCACTCCTATGCAGAGTTCCTTCACGCCTACCAAATTCTAAAAGGCCATGGGATCCGCGTTTGTGTCCATCTGATCGACGGCCTTCCGGGGGAGACGCAATCCATGATGTTGGAGACAGCGCGTGCGGTCGGCCGATTGAGGCCGGACGCCGTAAAGCTGCATCTCTTGCACATCCTGCGCGGAACGCCTCTTGCAGAGGAATTCACCGCCGGGAAACTGGAGCCCATGACGCGGGAAGCCTACATTTGCACGGTCTGTTCCCAGCTGGAGCGTTTGCCACCGGAGACGGTGATCGAGCGCGTGACCGGGGACGGGCAGCGCGAAATGCTGCTGGCGCCCTTGTGGAGCCTGGATAAAATCGCCGTATTGGGCGGCATCGACCAGGAGATGGCGCGCCGTGATACAATCCAAGGGACCCTTTTCTAAAGAAAAGGACTCCCCTCCAATATACGAGGGTTGGGAAAAAAAGTCAAGCAAATCGAGAGGAAAAGATGTAATTCAATGAAGAAAATGGAAAGTGAATGGGAGGGAGTGGACCATGGAACAAATTCGCCCGGGAAAATACCGCCATTTTAAGGGCGGCGAATATCGAGTGTTTTGTATGGCACGTCATTCTGAGACCGGCGAGGAAATGGTGGTCTATCAGGCGCTCTATGGGGAGCGGGGAATCTGGGTACGCCCGGCCTCCATGTGGAATGAAACTGTGGAGCGGGATGGAAAGACGTTTCAGCGATTTACTTATACAGGAGAATAGGAGGAGCATCATGCAAAAGACCATGTTGGCGGCAGTTTATCACGGGTTGGGCGACCTGCGTTTGGAGGAGCGCCCCGTCCCCGTGTTGAAAGAGCCGGGCGATGCAATAGTAAAAGTGACCCTTTCGACGATTTGCACCAGCGACCTGCACATCTTGAACGGAGCGGTCCCGCGGGCCGTACCGGGAACAGTGTTGGGGCATGAGTTTGTCGGAGAGATTGTCTCCGTTGGGGAAGGCGTAAAAAAGCGCAAGGTGGGCGAGCGTGTTGCGGCCAACTGCATCACCTTTTGCGGGGACTGTTGGTTTTGCCGCAAAGGGTTTATCAACAACTGTACGCATGGCGGCTGGGAACTCGGCTGCCGGATCGACGGCTGCCAAGCGGAATATGTCCGCGTGCCATATGCGGATACAGGGCTTACCCCAATCCCAGACCATGTGACCGACGACAATGCGTTGTTTTTGGGAGATATTCTATCCAGCGGGTATTTCGGCGCGGAGCTGGCGGAAATTCAGCCGGGGGATACGGTCGCCGTGATCGGCGCTGGACCGGTAGGGCTTTGTGCCGCCATGTGTGCGGGTTTGTTTGGCGCGGGGGATGTCATCCTATTGGACATTGACGCGCACCGGCTAGAGCTTGCAAAGCGGTTGGGGCTCGCTACATATACGATCAATCCTTCCACAGAATCCGCAGAGGAGGCGGTGCGCGCTTTGACGCAGGGGCGCGGCGCGGACGCTGTGATCGAAGCGGCGGGCGGTGCGGATACCTTCCAGACGGCGTGGCAGATCGCCAGGCCGAATTCCGTCGTGGCCCTGGTCGCCATGTACGAGCGGGCGCAGCCGTTTCCGCTCCCAAACATGTATGGAAAAAATTTGATCTTTAAGACGGGCGGCGTGGACGCTGTCCATTGCGACCGGCTGATGAAGCTCATCGCGTGTGGAAAATTGAACACGGATTTCCTGATTACCCACCGCGCCCCACTGAACGATCTTATGGAAGGGTACCGTGTGTTCGGCGGCAAACAGGAACATTGTTTGAAATGGGCGGTCACTCCGCCAGTAAACAAATAGAAAGGATGGAAAAACCATGATACCAACACTGGAACAGGCGCAAGCGCTATTGGAACAATATAACCAGGATGCCTTCCATCTCCGGCACGGGAAAATCGTATCGGGGGTAATGGGATGGTTTGCAAAGGAGTTGGCCCCGGACGAAGTGGACTTTTGGAAAGTGGTCGGCCTGCTGCACGACCTCGATTTTGAGAAGTACCCGGAGCAGCATTGTATCAAAAGCCAGGAGATCATGCGGGAAAACGGTATCGACGAGCGCATCATCCGCGCAACAGCCAGCCATGCATATCCGGCGGTGGACATCCGGCCGGAGCACATCATGGAAAAGGTCCTCTATGCGACCGATGAGCTCACCGGGTTGATCGGCGCAGTGGCGTTGATGCGCCCTTCGAAGAGCGTTTCCGACCTGGAAGTGAAATCGGTCAAGAAGAAGTTTAAGACCCTCAATTTTGCCGCAGGCTGTTCGCGTGAAGTGATCCAAGCGGGCGCGGATATGCTCGGTTGGCCGCTGGAAGAGTTGATCCAAAAGACGATCCTGGCTATGCGCAGCCTGATGGACGAAATGGAAATCTGAGGAGGAAAACCGCAATGGAAACAATGCCGACGCAGCGGCTTTATTATGAGGACGCCTATTTACAGCAGTTTACAGCGGTTGTCACCAGCTGTGAAGCGCAAAAAGATAGCTATGTTGTCACGCTCGACCGGACCGCGTTTTATCCGGAGGGCGGCGGGCAGCCTGCGGACCACGGCACACTTGGCGATGCCAAGGTGTTGGATGTCCAAGAAAAGGATGGAAATTTGTTACATACTACGGACCGCCCGCTTGCGGTGGGAACGAATGTGGAAGGGACAATCGACTGGCCGCGGCGCTTTTTGTTTATGCAGCAGCATACCGGGGAGCATATCGTTTCCGGGATCACGCATCGCCTGTTCCATTTGGACAATGTGGGGTTCCACATGGGGGCGCAGGCCGTTACGGTCGATTTTAATGGGGAGCTCTCTGCGGAGCAGATGGCCCAGGTGGAACGTTTGGCCAACCAAGCAATTTACGAAAATCTGCCGATTCTGGCGGAATGCCCGCCCAAAGAGAAGCTGGCGCAGATCGATTACCGCAGCAAAAAGGAGCTGACCGGGGAGGTCCGGATCGTGACGGTGCCTGGGTACGATTGTTGCGCCTGCTGCGGCCTGCACACGGCGCACACCGGGGAGGTGGGCGCGATCAAAGTGCTTTCCGTGCAGCGCTATAAGGGCGGCGTCCGCGTGACGCTTCAATTCGGCAGTCGGGCGATTCAAGACTACGATGAAAAGCTCAAGAGCGTCACGGCGATTTCGGTCCTGCTCTCCGCAAAGCCGGAGGAAGTAGTTGATGCGGTCGAGCGCTTACTCGCTGAGCGGGACGGCCTGCGCCAACAGGTCTACCAGCTGCAACAGGAGATTTTTACGCAAAAAGCCGCGGCTGTACCGGAGGGGCAGGAGCGTGTTTGCTTCTTTGAAGAGGGATTGTCCCCGGACAGCCTGCGCCATTTTTGCCTGGCCCTTGCGGAGCGCGCTGGGCTGGCGGCGGTGTTCTCTGGAAGCGATGCAGAAGGCTGGAAATATGCCGTTGCAGGCCAGGAGGACGTCCGGCCGTTGGGAAAAGCGCTCAACCAGGCGTTTGCTGGCCGCGGCGGTGGAAAGGCCGCGCTGGTCCAAGGGTCGGTGCAGGGGACGCGCGAGGCGATCGAATCGTTTGTTTTGCATACGGCGATTTGACCAATAGAAAGAACAGAATGATAAAGTGTTTGGGTTGTGCCCTCGGAGGGATTTTCCTTCCGAGGGCCTTTTTTGTTCTAAGAAGTGGCCCTTGTCCATAGATATGTATGGAAAGGAGGACAAGAGATGGAAAACAACTATGAAAGCAGATTCGATTCGGCGGCGCGTGCGGTCTGCGACCGTCTGCGGAACTATCTGTTCCTGCTGCCGACCGACATGAAGGAGCAGGCGCAGGAGATCCGCTTCCGGGTCAACCAGCCGGTCTCCATCTGTTGTACGGGCGGCGTATATTTTTTGAATCGGAACGGACGGCCTTCCTGCCGGCCAGAGCCGGACGGGATGCGGGCAACCCGCGAGGACATCGATGAGACCTTCCGGGGAATCTGTAGCTATTCGGTATACAGCCACCAAAATGAGATCAAGAACGGCTTTATCACCCTCAGCGGCGGGCATCGCGTGGGCCTTTGCGGGACGGCGGTGATCTCCAACGGAAGCATCGGCAGCCTGCGGGACATCAGCTCCATCAATATCCGCATTGCGCGCCAGGTGTATGGATGCGCCAGCGCCGTGCTGCAAGCGGTGGGGAAGAATCTGCGGGAAGGGGTGCTGATTGCCGGGGCGCCTGCCAGCGGAAAAACAACCATTCTGCGCGACATGGCCAGGCAGCTGTCCTCCGGCCTGTGCGGAGATGTGCGAAAGGTGGCGGTGGTGGATGAACGCGGGGAACTGGCGGGGACGTATCGCGGGGTGCCGCAAAACGATTTGGGGCCTTGCTGTGATGTACTGGACGGTTATCCAAAGGGGGAAGGGATTCTTCAAGCCATCCGGTCACTTTCCCCGGAGTTTATCATCTGTGACGAGCTGGGAGGTCTGGCCGATGTGGAAGCCGCCGCCCAGGGCCTGAATGCGGGCGTCGGCATGATTTCAAGCGTCCATGCGGGAAATGTGCGGGAACTTCTGCGCCGGCAGCAGGCGGTCAGCCTCCTTCATACCGGGGCGTTTGGCTATGTGGTGCTCCTGGAAGGAAGCCGGGAACCCGGCCGTGTGGCGGAGGTATACAAGGCAGGTGAGTTGCTTGCTCAAGGTTCTGGGAATTCTGTTGCTGATCGCGGCCGGGACCATAGCGGGATATGTACAGTCGCATAGGCTCTCGCAGAGGGTTGCACAGCTTGAGGAGATGCTGCGTTTCCTGAACGCGGCGCAGACGGAGATCCGCTATTCAGCGGCGTCCGTTGTGGAGATTCTCCAGAGGCACGGGAGTAGTCTTGCCTGTTTGCAGCAGTGTTTGGCCTATTGCAGAGCGGGAGAGGATTTCCACACCGCCTGGGAAGAGGGGGTGCGCACAGGGGCGAAGGGGACGGGCCTGACCGAGGAGGACCAGACCTTGTTGCGCGACTTTGGGAGCGGCTTTGGGGCCAGCGACGTGGAAGGGCAGCTTTCTCATTGCCGCCTGTACGCGGAGCTGTTCCAAGACCGGTTGGAGCGTGCGCGGCAGGAAAAGGCACGCAAAGGAAAGCTCTACCTGATGCTGGGATCGTTTTCAGGCATTGCCGTCGCTTTATTCCTATGCTGAACGGCGGAATATCAAACACAGCCCTGGTTCGAACCAGGGCGATGGGGAGGAAAAGAAAATGGATGTGGATCTGATCTTTCGAATTGCCGCGATTGGCATCATCGTCGCCGTGCTCAACCAGCTTTTGGTTCGCTCCGGAAGGGAGGAACAGGCCATGATGACGACGCTGGCCGGGTTGATTGTCGTACTGATGATGATTATCCAGCAGATCGACGTGCTGTTCCAGTCCATCAAATCCATTTTCGGGCTGTGACGGTGCAATGGATCTGCCCCAGTGGGGAGGTGCGGGGATGAACATCATCGGCATTGTGGGCACGGCGCTGATTGCAGCAATCTTCGCGGTGACACTCAAGCGGTATAACCAGGAATATGCGGTCATCATCAGCATCATCGCCGGGGTGGTGATCCTGGTGGAGATCCTGCGGAATATCTCTCCGGCGGTTCGGGAGATCACGACCCTTCTTTCGGGGGTGGGGCTCACACAGGAGTATGGATTGATTCTGTTTAAGACGCTGGGCATCTGTTTCTTGGCGCAGTTTGCGGCCGATTCCTGCCGGGACGCCGGGGAGAGCGCCCTGGCGTCCAAGGTGGAGCTTGCAGGGAAGATCTCCATTCTTGTGCTCTCCCTGCCGCTGTTTGAGGATATTGCGCAGACGGCCCTTGGGCTGATCGGCGGATAGAAAAAGGATGGATGTCGATTGAAACGGATGGTTTGCCTGGCGTTGGCGCTCGTCCTAACGGTGTTGTTTGCGCCCATTGCGTGGGCGGAATCGACGGAGGACTACTATACGGAACAATTGGAAGAGAGCGGTGCGGCCGACTTGCCGGAGCAGCTTCCGCAGGAGACGCAACATACGCTTGAGGAACTCGGAATTGACGGGACGGATTGGCAGGCGTTGACTTCGATCACGCCGGAGGCTCTCTTTTCGGAAATCGGCGGCATGGCGCAGGAAAACGCCCAAGGGCCGCTGCAAGCGGCAGCCTCGGTCATTGCCGTTATGTTGCTTTGCGCTCTATGCAATGGGATGAAACTGTCCCTGGGGGAAAAACAGCTCGGCGGAGTGATCGGCATGGTTGGCGCGCTCTGCGTGTGCACCACGGTGGTGGGGCCGGTGGTGGCGTGCATTGAGCATGCGGCACAAGTGGTGCAGGCCGCAGCGGGCTTTCTTCTGGCCTGTGTGCCGGTCCTCGCCGGCATCATGCTGGCCGCAGGGCAGCCCGTCTCCGCCGGGTCGTACAATTTACTGATGATGGCGGTCGGGAATGTCATTTCTATCCTTTCTGCCAGCATTTTGGTCCCCTGCCTCAACATTTTTCTGGCCCTCTCCATTGTGTCCGCTATTTCCCCAGGGGTAAACCTGAGCGGCATCTGCAACGCGTTTCACAAGGTGGTCAAATGGGTACTCGGCTTTTGCATGACGGTTTTCGCCGGCCTGCTGACGGTACATAGCATCGTGGCGTCCTCCATGGATGAGACGACGGCAAAGGCTGCCAAATTTGTGGTCAGCAGTTTTGTACCCGTGGTGGGGAGCGCTTTGGGAGACGCTTTACAAACGGTGACCGGCTGTGTAAAGCTGCTGAAATCCGGCGTGGGAGCCTTTGGCCTTCTGGCGGGCGCACTGATCTTTTTGCCCGTCATCCTGCAATGCCTGCTTTGGATGGTGACGCTCAACGTCTGTGCAGGGGCGGGGGATGTCTTTGAGCTTAAGGAGATCACCTCGCTGTTGCGGGCGGTTGCCAAAGCGGTCGAGTTGATTTTGGCGATTGTGCTGTGCTGTATGACCATCCTGACGGTTTCTACAGCGATTGTACTGCTGATGGGAAAGGGGGGAGGATGATGGGGGCGGTCCGCGAATGGAGCGCGGCCATCTGCCTGGCGGCTTTAGCGGCCGCCCTGTTACAGGGATTGGCGCCGAGCGGCGCAATGGAACGGATGGTAAAGCTTGTGCTCGGGGCGTTTGTCCTTTGCGCGCTGGCCATGCCCTTGAAAAACCTGGGGATGCAGATCGCCTGGACTTTCCCCATCGAAGGGCAAGTACAGGAGAATACCCAATTGCAAAGCACAGTGGAAAACCAGATGGAGACCGCGGCGCGTGCCAGTATTGAGAACCTCGTTGCGGCAGAGCTGAGCAGAATGGACATAAAAAGTGAAAAAGTTGTGGTGTGGATGGATACAAACGCGGACAACAGCATAGGTATTAACAGGGTGGAGGTCACGCTGGCCGAAGAATACGGCGGGGACTGCGCCCGAGCGCAAGCGCATCTGCGGGAGACGCTTGGGCTGGAAGTGGAGGTAACGGCGCATGGCGACGAAGGATCGTGAAGAAAAGAGTTGGTTTGAAAAGTTTGCGGAGAACGAAACCTGCCGCAAATGGGTTGTGATCGCAGGGGTGGCGGGCATTGCGCTGATCTTTCTGTCCGGGCTGTTCAGCCCGGGAAAGGAGGAGACGCAGGAGGCGTCCTCTCAACCGGCGGCGCAGTCCGCGCAGGCGTATACGCAGGAGCTGGAGCAGAGCCTTGCCGAATTGGTCACCAACATTCAAGGGGCGGGCAACGCCAAGGTGATGGTGACGGTGGAACGCAGCGCGGAACAGGTGTATGCACAGGAGGAAAAACGCAGCACCCAGACCACTGAGGATCGCGGCTCCAACAACAGCACAGAAACCAACTACATCCTGGTGAAAGACGCCGATGGCTCCCAGCGGGCGCTGGCCGTGACCGAGGTGCAGCCGGTTGTCAAGGGGGTGGTAGTGGTGTGCGACGGCGGGGACGATCCGGTGGTGCAACAGCGCGTGATCGATGCCGTGACCACGGCGCTGGATATCACATCGGTCCGGGTCTGCGTGGTCAAAGCCGCGGATACAGGGTAGGCCCGGCCGGATCACTGCTGTGCCCGGCGTTGCAATACAGGGCGAAAATTAACAACAGGAGGAGTACATACGTATGGGTATTGGAAAACGTCAGCTTGTTCTTGCGGCCTTGGTCGTCGCGCTGGGGGCAGCCGTCTATTTGAATTGGCAATTCTCAGGGGATAATCAACTGCTTGCAACGAATACGGTCACCTCGCAGAAGGAACTCGGAGAAGCACAACTGGTCAATGCCTCCGTGCCGTCCTCCTCGGCGCCGGCAGAGTCGTCCAACGCACCGGTTTCCTCCGAGGCGGGACAGGGCGCGGATGCAAACGATTATTTCACACAGGCGCGCTTGAGCCGTCAAAAGGCGCGGGATGAGGCGGTAGAGCTTTTGGAAAAGGTCTTACAGGACGCGGAACAGAGCGACGCAGCCAAGAAAGATGCGGTTGCACAGGCGGCGGTCGTGGCGCAGAATGTCCTGAAGGAGAGCAACATCGAGAACCTCATCAAGGCCAAAGGGTTTGAGGACTGCGTGGTATTCCTGCAAAACGGGGAATGCAATGTGGTGGTGAAGGTCAAGGAATCGGACCCGAACAACGCGGTGGTCATCAAGGACATTGTGGCTGGGCAGGCGGGCGTCACCTACGATAAGATCAAAATTGTGGAGAACCAGTAGGATTTCTTCTGCGGCTCCCTTGTGCTTTTCTTCCAGACTGTGGTATAATAACCGCGTGGAAGTTTGAAAACCGAACGAACCTTTTGAACCCTCCACAATTGTGGAGGGTTTCTTATTTTGACAAGTTACGCGGAGGAAGCTTATGAAACGAAGCGAAGCCAGAGAGCAGGCGTTTGCCCTGACCTTTGAAAGAACCATCAACCGGGAGTCGGTCAGCCGGATCATCGACGCGGCCGGTTTGTCCAAGGATATGATTGTAGACGATTTTGCAGAGCGCCTTGCCGAGGGTGCGGAGCAGCATGAGGCGGAGATCGACGCACAGATTGAGAAGAATATCCGGGGCTGGAAGATGAACCGCCTGTCAAAGGTTTCCCTGTCCCTATTGCGCCTGGCGATTTACGAGATTTTGTTTGAAGACGAGATCCCGGTCAGCGTTTCGATCAACGAGGCGGTCGACCTCGCAAAGAAATATGGGACAGCGGAGGACGCTCCATTTGTCAACGGGGTCCTTGGATCGGTTGCAAAGGAATTCGGTGAAAAACATGCATAAGGTTCTGGGCATCGATACGAGCAACTACACGACCTCCGCTGCGCTCTATACCGGCGGCAAGATCCGGCAGGAAAAGCAGTTGCTGCCGGTGCGGAAAGGCGAACTTGGCCTGCGGCAGAGCGACGCCGTTTTCCACCACGTGCAGCAACTTCCTCAGATCCTGGAACGGCTGTTCCACGGAGCTGGCGGCGAAGGTGCAATCGAAGCGGTGGGGGCGTCCGCGCGTCCACGCGACCAGGAGGACTCTTATATGCCCTGTTTCACAGTGGGAATAGGCACGGCGAAGGCGGTGGCAACGGCGCTTTCCGTGCCTTTCTTTTCGTTCTCCCATCAGGCGGGGCATATTGCGGCGGCGCTCTATTCCGCGGGGAAGCTTTCCTTTTTGCAGGAGCCGTTTTTGGCGTTCCATGTCTCCGGCGGAACCACCGAGGCGGTGCGGGTCACGCCGGACCGGGAGCATCTTTTCCAGGCGGAGATCGTCGCACGTTCGCTCGACTTAAAAGGGGGACAAGCGGTTGACCGCGTGGGCGGAATGCTAGGGCTGCCGTTTCCCGCGGGGAAATTCCTGGAGGAATTGGCGTTGCAGTCGGATGCTTCGTTTAAAATCCGTCCGTCTATGAAGGGGGCGGATTGTTCCCTCTCCGGCGTGGAGAACCAATGCAGGAAAATGCTCGATCATGGCAGCCCGCAGGAGGACGTGGCGCGCTATTGCCTCCTTTCCATCCTGGCGGCGCTGGACGGCATGGCCTCCGCGTTGCAAAAAGAGTACGGCGGATTGCCGATGCTGTTTGCGGGCGGCGTGATGTCCAACCGTCTCATTCGAGAGGCGCTTACGGAAAAATACGGCGCAGTGTTTGCGGAGCCCGCGTTTTCCAGCGACAACGCGGCCGGCATCGCCGTGCTCACCGAGATGAAACGCTGCGGCGCATGCTAGACGGACTTTGGAATTCTGTTTCTCCGGGAGGAATCGGATCATGGTGGAACCGGTGCTTTTGACCGTTACACAATTGAATACGTATATCAAATCCCTGCTGGAGGGGGACCTAAACCTCACAAGCGTCTTCGTCAGCGGGGAGATTTCGAATTTTACCAATCACTACCGGTCCGGACATTTTTATCTCTCGCTGAAGGATGAGAAGAGCGTGGTGAAATCGGTTATGTTCGCCACCTATGCGCGGCGCTTGCGTTTTTTGCCCGAGGATGGCATGAAAGTGATTGCGCGCGGGCATATTGGCGTATATGAGCCCACCGGCCAGTATCAGCTTTACATTGAGGATCTACAGCCGGATGGCGTGGGCGCTTTAAATTTGGCTTTTGAACAGCTCAAAGAAAAACTGGGCGCCGAGGGGCTGTTCCGCGCGGACCGAAAAAAACCGTTGCCGCCCTTTCCTACACGCATCGGCGTGATTACCTCCCCAACCGGCGCGGCGGTGCACGACATTGTGACCATTTTGGCTAGGCGGTGGCCGTTGGCGGAGGTCATATTCTGCCCTGTGTTGGTGCAGGGGGAAGGCGCGGCGCCGCAGCTGATCGACGCTTTAAAGCGGATGAACCGTCTCCGCTGTGCGGATGTCATCATCCTGGGGCGCGGCGGGGGGGCGCTGGAGGACCTCTGGCCCTTCAACGAGGAGGCGCTTGCGCGCGCAGTGGCCGCATCCAAAATCCCGGTGATCTCCGCGGTGGGGCACGAGACGGACTTTACGATCTGCGACTTCGTAGCGGACCTGCGCGCGCCAACCCCCTCGGCCGCGGCGGAGCTGGCCGTGCCGGATCAAGCGGATTGGCTTTCCACCATCCGAAATCAGGAGGCGCGGATGGCCTCGTTGCTGCGCGCAAGGGTAGAACAGCTGCGCCAGCAGGTGGATTCCCTGGCGGGTAGTCGCGTCCTGCGCAATCCACAAGAACTTCTGGCGGTCCAGCGCATGCGCATCGATGGGTTGTCCACGCGGCTTTCCGACGGCATCAAACGAAGGCTGACGGAGGATGAAGCGCGGCTGGCTGCACTCAGTGGTCGGCTGCACGCGCTGAGTCCGCTGCAAGTGCTTTCCCGCGGTTATGCAATCGCCAGCGCCGCGGGCGGCGAAGTCGTTTCCAGCGTGGAGCAGGCGCAAAAGGGGGATAAGCTCTCCCTGCGGCTTTTGGATGGACAGATTGCATGTTTGGTCGAACGGACAGAACGTTTTTCGGAACAGGAGGAATCGGGAGATGGCAAAAAAGGCGACGACGTTTGAGGCTGCGGTCACCCGGCTGGACGAAATTGTCAAACAGCTGGAAGAGGGGGGAGAATCGTTGGATTCTTCCATGAAATTGTTTGAGGAGGGGTCCGCCCTGGCAACACTCTGTTATGAGAAACTGAAACAGGCGGAGCAAAAGATCACCCAACTCTCTGCACTGGAAAAGGAGGAACAAGCATGAAGCTTGACACATATCTTCCCATGATCGAGCAAAAATTGGAGGAACTTCTCCCAAAGGAACACTGCCGGTATGAGCGGTTGATTGAGGCCATGCGCTACAGCCTTTTGGACGGCGGCAAGCGCGTGAGGCCAACGCTCGTTTTGGAGTTCTGCCGGCTGTGCGGCGGGGACGTGCAGGCGGCGTTGCCATTCGCCTGCGCAGTGGAGATGATTCACACCTATTCGCTCATCCACGACGATCTCCCCTGTATGGACAACGACGACCTACGCCGCGGAAAACCCTCAAATCACAAGGCCTATGGGGAAGATACCGCGTTGCTGGCTGGGGACGGCCTGCTGACGCTGGCGTTCGCAACCATGCTTTCCCCGGAGAGCCTCGCGACAGTGGGGGCGGGCCGAGCGGCGGAAGCGGCATTTCAGTTGGCGTCCGCAGCGGGCATCCATGGGATGGTCGGCGGGCAGGAGATCGATCTGCGCTCCGAGGGCAAAGCTATTTCCCTGGAAACGCTCCAGGAGATGGACGAAAAAAAGACGGGCGCTTTAATTCTGGCCTCTGCGCGGGTGGGCTGTGCGCTCGCCGGGGCGGATGAACGTCAAAGAGACGCTGCTGAGCACTACGCGCGTGCCATCGGTTTGGCGTTCCAGATTGTGGACGACATCCTGGATGTGGAAGGCGACGCGGCGACGCTCGGCAAGGCGACCGGCAGCGATGCGGAAAACCAGAAGTCGACATATGTGTCCCTTTTGGGGTTGGAAACGGCAAAACAGCGCGTGAAAGAGATCACCCATACAGCCGTGCGCGCATTGGAGCCCTTTGGGGAAGAAGGAAAGGCTTTGGCAGATTTTGCAAAAAGCTTGGCTTCCCGCCGCAGTTAGCAGGGAAAAGGATTGACTTTTTTGACAGGATATGCTAATATGGATAAGCCGCATATTACGGGCTATAAGTGGGTCTTCCCGCCCGATAGTAGCGAGACTAAAGTAAAGGTAGGAACAGGAATTCATGTTTGCAGTGATTGAAACAGGCGGCAAGCAGTACAAGGTCCAGGCTGGCGACACTATTTTTGTCGAGAAGCTTGCTGTGGAAGCAGACGCAACCGTTGACTTCAAGGTCATCATGCTGGACAACGACGGCGACATCAAGGTCGGCGCACCGTATGTGGAGGGTGCGTCCGTATCCGGTAAGGTTTTGAAGAACGGCAAGTCCAAGAAGATCACGGTCTTCACCTATAAGCCCAAGAAGGGTGAAAAGCGCAAGATGGGCCACAGACAGCCCTACACCAAGGTGCAGATTGAAGCCATCAATGCGTAATGATCTGCGCTGAATTTTTCACCAGGCCCGACGGCGACTTGGTGGGGTTCCGCATCAGCGGTCATTCCGGTAGCGGGGAAGAGGGCAACGACATCATCTGTGCGGCGGTATCCTCCGCGGCATATATGACGGCCAACACGGTGACGGAGATTATCGGTGTGGAGGCGCAGGTGGCAGCTGAAGAAGGCTACATGCTTGTGCGTATCCCGGCCAAAGCAGCCAGGGACTGCCGCGTTTTGTTCGCGGGTTTCAAGCTTCATATGTTGGGGCTTGAGGAGCAATATTCAGAAAATATCAATGTAAGTTATGTGGAGGTGTAAGGTATGTTGAAGATAAATATTCAGCTGTTCGCACATAAAAAAGGAATGGGTTCCACCAAGAACGGCCGTGACTCCGAGTCCAAGCGTCTTGGTGTGAAGCGCGCAGACGGCCAGTTTGTGTTGGCGGGCAATATCCTCGTCAAGCAGCGTGGCACGCACATTCATCCGGGCGAGAACGTGGGCAGAGGTTCCGACGATTCCCTCTTTGCATTGGTGGATGGCCGCGTTAAGTTTGAGCGTTTGGGCCGCGACCGCAAAAAGGTCAGCGTTTACGCTGTGGAGCAGTAATTTTACCAGAATGACAAATCCCTGCCGGAACCGTTCGGCAGGGATTTTTTCGGTTTCTGCGGGGAGATTGGTATACAAAAAGAAGGAGCGTGGAAAGATTTATCTACGCCCTATGCTGTCCAACGGGCAGCCCAATATAAGGGAAGTGATACAAGATGTTTATCGACCATGCAAAAATCACCGTCAAAGCGGGCAAAGGCGGCGATGGAGCCGTTGCATTCCATCGGGAGAAGTATGTGGCCTCCGGCGGGCCGGACGGCGGCGACGGCGGAAAGGGCGGCAATGTTGTCTTCCAGGTGGACGACAACCTCTCCACGCTGGCGGATTTCCGCTATAAGCGCAAATATGTAGCCCCGAGTGGGGAAAATGGCCGCGGTGCGCGCTGCAATGGCAAGAGCGGCAAGGATCTCATCGTCCGCGTGCCGCGGGGCACTTTGGTCAAGGAAGCCGAGACCGGACGCATTCTTGCGGACCTCTCCAGCGATGAGCCGCAGGTCATCGCAAAGGGCGGCCGCGGCGGTTGGGGGAATATCCATTTCGCCACGCCAACCCGTCAGACGCCGCGTTTTGCGAAACCGGGCACGCCGGGAGAAAGCTTTGAGCTAATCCTGGAGCTGAAGCTTTTGGCAGACGTCGGGCTGGTTGGCTATCCGAATGTGGGCAAATCGACCCTGGTTTCCGTCGTGAGCGAGGCGAAGCCGACCATTGGCAACTATCATTTTACGACCATTACACCGGTGCTCGGCGTGGTGCGGCTGAAAGATGGCCGCTCCTTTGTGATGGCGGACATCCCCGGCCTGATTGAAGGCGCGGGCGAAGGGGTTGGGCTGGGGCACCAGTTTCTCCGTCACGTGGACCGCTGCCGTCTTTTGGTCCACATTGTGGATGTTGCAGGAAGCGAAGGCCGCGATCCCAAACAGGATTTTGAGATCATCAATACGGAACTGAAAAAGTTCAATCCGGAATTGGCAGAGCGTCCCATGCTGGTAGCGGGCAATAAGTGCGACCTTGCCACGGATGAACAAATTGAGGACTTTAAGAATTATGTGGAGGGCAAGGGATACGAGTTCTTTCCCATCATGGCGGCGATCCGCTACGATGTGGACCCGCTTCTCAACCGTATCTCCGAGCTGCTGAGTAAGCTGCCGCCGGTCAAGCGCTATGAGCCGGAGCCCCTGCCGCAGAAGCCGGTGGAGGACTTTGAAAAGAATGCCGTCAAGATCACCAAACAGGACAACGTTTATATGGTGGAGGGCGAATGGCTGTTGCAGGTCATCAACTCCGTCAATTTCGACGATTACGAATCGCTGCAATATTTCCAGCGTGTTCTTATCCAGACTGGCGTGATTGACGCCCTTCGGGATGCGGGTATCCAGGAGGGCGATACCGTCAGCATTTATGAAATTGAATTCGATTTTGTGGAGTGATACGTTTGGAACGGTTATTTGGTGCCCAGTGCGACCCAAAACAGCTTAGCCCTTTGACGCTGGCGTTTGTGGGGGACGGTGTGTTCGAACTTTTCGTACGGGAAAAGCTGGTTTGCCAGGGCAATTGCCCGGTTAACAAGCTGCATAAGCGCTCGGTGGAGCAGGTCTGCTGCGGCGCCCAGGCTGCCGCGGCCAAAAAGCTTCTTCCCATGCTGACGGAGGAAGAGGCAGCGTTATACAACCGCGGACGGAATGCGCATGTGGGGCATGTGCCGAAGAATGCCAAGGTTGCGGATTACCATGCGGCTACGGCCTTTGAAGCGCTGTTCGGTTATGTCTATCTGACCGGCAACTTACAGCGCCTTCGCGAGCTGTTTCAGCTTGCATGTGAGGCGTTGGATGAGGAGGATGGGCAGCATTTGATGGAAAAATGAGACGTTGACATGAGAGGAGGGGGTGCTATGAAGATTTCGTGGAGACAGGAGCGATCCAAAGCGCTTGCCAAGGATATCTTGTTTTTTGTAGCGGGAAGCTTGGTCTATGCAGTATCGGTGAAAATGTTTACTGCGCCGAACCAAATTGCCTCTGGAGGGGTGACGGGCTTGTCCATCGTGTTGAACTATTTGTTCCACACGCCGATCGGTACGACTGCTTTCCTCATCAATATCCCGATATTCCTTTGGGCGGTTACGGAAATTGGCTATAAGATGGTGGCGAAAACCTTCGTGGCGACGTTGTTATCCTCTGCGGCAATTGATCTGATAGGATATGTAGTGCCCCCCTATGAAGGAAACCCCATGCTGGCCGCCATATTTGGCGGTGTGCTGGAGGGAACAGGCCTTGCTTTGGTCTTCATGCGCGGTGGGACTACGGGTGGCACAGACATGGTGGCGCGCCTGTTAGGGCGGCATTTCCGCCACCTCTCCATGGGAAAGCTCATGCTTGGCGTGGACTTTGTTATTATCACATTTTCGGGTTTTGCATTCCAGAGCATGGAAAGCGCATTATATGCGCTGATTACCATTTTTGTCTCAACCCGGCTGATTGATACCATCCTCTATGGTACGGATATGGGGAATGGCAAGGTGCTGTTTATCATTTCAGAAAAAAACCAGGAAATTGCCCAACGGATTTTGATCGAGCTCGATCGCGGCGTTACAGCGCTAAAATCCCGCGGCCTTTACAGCGGGCGCGAGGGGGAAATGCTGCTTTGCGCGGTGCGGCGTTATGAGGTGTGCAAGGTCAATGATATTGTGCATGCGGTGGACCCAAACGCATTTGTGATCGTAGGCGAGGCGGGGGAAATCACAGGGGAAGGATTCCGGGAAGAAAAGCCGGACGACAAATCTCTGCGGCAAATTTTAAAAGATAGCCGTAAAAAAAGAGAATCCTCTCACAAAAGGACATGAGAAAACAGGCGGCCTTGTCGTGTAACAAAGCCGCCTGTTCTTACATATAGCCTGGGGATTTCTCGCACCCATTCCCGCAGATGCAGCTTGCACGGCAAGCGGCATCTGTGAAAAATGGGCGATCGTCAGAATGGAACGTTAGTTGTTGCTGTTCTGGCTGTTGTTCTGACCGCTGCACTGATTGGTGCCATTCTTGCAATTCTGGCTGTTCTGGCTAGAGCGGTTCTGCGTGCTGTTCTTGGCATTCTGGCTGGAACGGTTCTGGGAATTGTTCTGCAAGCTGTTCTGGCTAGAGCGATTCTGGGAACTGTTCTGACTGTTATTGTAATTGCTGTTCATGTGTATTCACCCCCTTTGCGCACTTATTATTGGTTTTGGAAAGAGGAATTATGCGATTTTGCTTTCAAAAAATGTGCGAAATCCAATGATGCGAACTATGCAAGGAGGTGACGGCATTGAGAAAGGCCCAAAATAGGGTTCCGCCCTATGGGAAAAGAAGGGGAACCGGCCAGACAACGAAGAGGAACGGACGCATGTGGAGAACGGTGCGCCTTGTACATGCTGCGGGGATCGAACCATTCCCAGCCACAAAGATATGATTTCCTACATTTGTCCGATTTGTTATTGGGAAATCGATGTGTTCTTATCCGGGGAAGAAGAGCCCAGCGACGAAAACCATGGTTTGACCCTGAAAGAGGCGCGGGAAAATTTTGAGCAGTATGGCGTGGTGTTGCCATCCTGAAAGCGGTATTGCCGGATGCCCACGAAAAGCGAGAAAAGATGGAAAGAAAGAGACGTTCAAGAAGGGAAGAAACAGACATGACAACATTGCCACAGGCATTTTGCGACCGCATGAAAGAGACATTAGGCAGGGAATATGAGGTCTTTCTCGCCTGTTATGAAAAGCCGCACTTGCGGGGAATCCGCTTGAATCCCCAAAAATGTGGGGAAGATCTTCTCCGCTCGGCCCTGCCGTTTCCGGTCACAGCGGCGCCGTTTTCGCCGCTTTCCTATTATGTTCCAAAGGAGGCGGAGCATCTGGGCGTGTTGCCGTTGCACCATGCGGGTGCATTTTATGTGCAGGAACCGTCCGCGGCTTCGGCTGTCACTGTGTTGGCTCCGCAGCCCGGTGAGCGGGTGCTGGACCTCTGCGCAGCACCGGGAGGAAAGTCCACACAGATCGCCGCTTTATTGGCGGGGGAAGGCTTGCTCTGGAGCAATGAGATCGTCCGAAACCGGGCAAATGCGTTGCTCTCCAATGTGGAGCGAATGGGTGTGCGAAATGCGGTCGTATCCTGCTGCCGTCCGGAGGTGCTTTGCGGCGCGTTGGCGGGTTTCTTCGACAAAGTGCTTGTGGACGCCCCCTGCTCCGGTGAAGGAATGTTCCGGCGCGACGAACGGGCGATACAGGAATGGAGTCCCGAGCATGTAAAGACTTGCGCTGTGCGCCAGCTTGCGATTTTGGAGAGTGCGTCGCAGGCCCTGCGGGAGGGTGGCATTCTGGTCTATTCGACCTGCACATTCTCCCCTGAGGAAAACGAAGGGGTGATCTCTGCGTTTTTGGAGGAACATTGCGATTTTGCACTGGTGGATTGCGGCGTCTCTTTCGGACGGCCGGGCACGATTCCACAAACACGGCGCATCCTGCCGCTGGATGGCGGCGAGGGCCATTTTGTGGCGAAGTTACAGCGGATATCCGAAAACGGCGATGCGCCGGCGCCCTATTCCTATCAAAAGCCGAGTAAGGAGGCGCGAGCCTGCTGTGAGCTGATCTATCGAGAAGCGCCCAAGGGGGCAATGGAACAGATCGGCGACAACCTCTTGCTTTTGCCAAACGGCCTTCCCCAGATGAAGGGCCTCGGGGTGTTGCGGGCTGGCGTGCTGTTGGGCACCTTTCAGAAACGAATCGAACCGGCACATGCGGCGTTTATGGCGGCAAAGCCCCAGGAACTGCGTGTGGTACTCGAGCTATCCCACAGTGACCCACGGATCGCTGCATTCCTGCACGGGGAAGAGCTGGAAGCGCCCGATTCCTATAAGGGCTATACCGGCGTGGCGGTGGACGGCATTGTCACCGGGTTTGGAAAATGCTCGGGAGGCCGTTTGAAGAATCGCTATCCCAAGGGGCTGCGTAACCATGGAACAGCATTTATGCAGGATATTTGATGCTTCTGTGCAAAATGAAAATAGCGATGGAGAAATGCAAATTTGATAGATAAGATTGTAGCAAGGGGAAGAATTTGGAGTTCCCTCTAAAAAACAGATCAAATCTTATCAAATCTGTGGAGAAATTTGCTGTGCCTTTCGCACAGTAACAGCTTGAAATCCCCGAAAAATGATGGTACAATAAACGGGAATAATCAGAAAGAGGGCATTTACCATGCAGGAAATCAGAGTGGAACTTACAAAAAATCCGAAACAAAAGCCGGCTCCGGGCGCGCCCCTTCCGTTCGGAACCATTTTCACCGACCACATGTTTATTATGAACTACGACGAGGGGCAGGGTTGGCACGATCCCCGCATCGTTCCTTATGGGCCGATTGAAATGGATCCTTCCGCCATGTGCCTGCATTACGGCCAGTCCGTATTTGAAGGCATGAAGGCTTACCGCGCGCAGGATGGCAGAATTTTGCTGTTCCGTCCGGATAAAAACATGGCCCGCCTGAATGTTTCCAATGACCGCCTGTGCATTCCTCCGATCGACGAGGAGCTTGCGAAGGCAGCGATTGAAAAACTCGTCTCCGTAGAAAAGGACTGGGTGCCCAGTGAAGAGGGGACGTCCCTCTATATTCGCCCGTTTATCATTGGCGTCGATCCTCACATCGGCGTACATCCGGCGCACCATCTGTTGTTCATGGTCATCTGCTGCCCGGTAGGCGCGTACTATCCGGAAGGGCTCGATCCGGTCAAGATTTATGTGGAGACCAATTATGTCCGTGCGGTGCGCGGCGGCATGGGCTTCACGAAGACGGCGGGCAACTATGCAGCTTCCTTGAAGGCGCAGGATGAGGCGGAGAAGCAGGATTATACCCAGGTGCTGTGGCTCGACGGCGTGGAGCGCAAATACATCGAAGAAGTCGGCACTATGAATGTCTTCTTTGTCATTGACGACGAAGTGGTCACACCCGCGTTGCAGGGTTCGATCCTGTCCGGCATTACCCGTATGTCCTGCATTGAGATGTTGAAGTCCTGGGGGATGAAGGTTTCGGAGCGGAGGCTTTCGATCCAGGAGGTTGCGGATGCAGCGGCAGAAGGCCGCCTGAAAGAGGCGTTCGGTACTGGTACGGCGGCAGTTATCTCCCCGATTGGCCACTTGAAGTGGGGCGACGACATCATGGAGATCAACAATGGGGAAATCGGTCCGCTCTCCCAGAAGTTGTACGATACCCTCACTGGAATCCAGTGGGGTAAAATTAAGGACGAGTTTGGTTGGACCGTCGAAGTAAAATAAATCGTTTTGTGGGACAGAACGGCGGTGTGCGGATGGGCTTGCCGCCGTTCTTTTTGTCTACCCGCGGGGAGGTTCCATGAGAAAACTGACGTTCACAGTGCCGGAAGCATACGATGCTGCACAGTTAAAAGGGTTTTTGCGCCATTTTTGCGGGGTATCCGCCCGGCTTTTGACCGATCTCAAGAAGGAACCTCTGGGAATTACAGTCAATGGCGTCCATGCGACGGTACGAAAGGTTTTGCAGGCTGGCGACCAAGTACAGCTTGCGCTTCCCGCGGACGGTGCCTGTCCGGAACCGGTGGATCTTCCTTTGGCCCCACTCTATGAGGACCGGGATCTCTTGGCGGTTGACAAGCCAGCGGCGATGCCGGTGCATCCCTCTCCTGGGCACGACCGGGACAGCTTAGCGAACGCCGCCGCCGCATATTTTCAGAAAAAAGATGCATGCTGCGCCTTCCGGCCGGTCTACCGGCTGGATCGGGATACCACCGGCGTATTGGTTTTGGCGAAGAACACCTATGCAGCAGCGCGCTTGGCGCATGGGATCGAAAAAGTCTATTTGGCAGTATGCGAAGGTATCCTGACGGGAAGCGGGACGGAAAACGGCCCAATTGAGCGATTGCCGGGACATACGATCCAGCGCTGTGTTTCGGAAAACGGAATCCACGCGGTGACGCATTGGCGTGCTTTATGCTGCTCAAAGAGTCATACATTGGCGGCTTTCCGGCTGGAAACCGGTCGGACACATCAAATCCGCGTGCATATGTCCAACAGAGGGAACCCTTTAGCAGGGGACGATCTGTATGGCGGGAGCCGGGAATATATTGGCCGCCAGGCACTTCACTGTGCACAGGCAACCTTCCAACATCCGGTGACTGGGGAAAGAATGTGCATAATCGCGCCAGTTCCAGAGGATTTCTGTATACTTTTGGAGTCTTGCGGCTTGCAAGTTCCACAAAATTATTCGAATTTTATCTAGTAAGTTATTAAATCTTCTGAAATTTCGAAGACCGCATAAGTATGCTTGAAATATGAATATTTATGCGATAGAATGAGAGAAGATTTCAGTAACGAATTTGGGGGTACGATTTATGAAAACAGGGAAGAAGATTTTAGCATTCCTTCTGGCGGTGTCCATGATGGTTCCGATGTCTGCTTGCGGCAGCAAAGTCAAGACGCCGGAGGACATTCAAAATGCAGGAACGCTGTACATGGCAACCAATGCGGAGTTTGAGCCGTTTGAGTACAAGGATGGCGACGAGGTCGTTGGCATCGACATTGAGATTTCCCAAAAAATTGCCGATAAGCTGGGCGTAGAGCTGGAAGTCAGCGACATCGCATTTGACACATTGATCACAGCGTTGCAGTCCGGCAAAGCGGACATCGTTGCAGCGGGTATGACTGCGAGCGAGGACCGCAAAAAGAACGTGGATTTCTCCGATCCGTATTTCGACGCTTCCCAGGCGATCATTGTGACGAATGACAGTGACATCACTTCCCGTACCGATCTGAACGGTAAGACGGTCGGCGTCCAGCTGGGCACCACGGGCGACCAGTATTGCACCAACGAGGACGGAGAGAACGACATTTCTGTGGCAGAAGTGAAGCGTTACAGCAAGGGCATGGAGGCAGTTTCCGACCTGCTCGCTGGCCGTATTGACGCGGTTGTCATCGACGATTTCCCGGCTGAAAAGCTGGTGGAAAAGAACAGCGATAAGATCAAGAAGCTGGATGAGGCGCTCACGAGCGAAGAATATGCAATTGCCATGCCGAAGGGCAGCACGGAATTGCAGAAGCTGGTCAACGAAGTCCTTCAGGAGATGAAGGACAGCGGCGAGATGGATGAGATCGTCAGCAAGTACATCAGCGCTGAATAAATTTAGAAGAAACAAGAGACAGCAGAAGAGCGGCTGGACCCTTTGATAGGAGCAGCGGCTTTTCTGCCTGCTTCTGTTTTATGGGGAGGTCGTCATGCAGACACTTTTCGCATCGCTTCCGCTGTCCTTTTTCTCCGATCTGGGACAGCAGTTCTATGATGATTTTATTTTAAAAGACCGGTATATGTACATCGTACAGGGATTTGGCAACACGGTGGCAATCACGTTGGTGGCTGTCATCATCGGTATCATCCTGGGTACGTTGGTCGCCCTGGTGCGCATCACGCATCAGAATAACCCAAAGAAACTGCGCATCCTCAATAAAATTTGCGGTTTATACTTGACGGTTATCCGCGGCACCCCTGTGCTGGTGCAGTTGATGATTATGGTGTACTTCATCTTCGCCAGCGGGGAAACGCTTCTGGTGGCAATGCTGTCGTTCGGTATCAATTCCGGCGCCTATGTTGCCGAGGTCATTCGAAGCGGCATCCAGTCCGTGGACCGTGGCCAGATCGAGGCTGGGCGCTCCCTGGGGTTGAACGGCCGGACAACCATGAGCAAGATCGTTTTGCCGCAGGCATTTAAAAATGTCGCTCCCGCGGTCTTCAATGAGTTTATCGCCCTTTTGAAGGAGACTTCCGTCGCCGGCTATGTCGGCATTCAGGATCTGACCAAGGGCGGCGATATTATCCGCAGTATTACATACGATGCATTCCTGCCCCTGTTCCTGGTGGCGGCGGTTTATCTGGTGCTGGTCATCCTGTTGACTACGTGCCTGTCCAAGCTCGAAAGGAGGCTGCACCAGAGTGATAAACGTTAAAATGATAAGCGTTAAAAATTTGGAAAAGACGTTCCATACCCTGCGGGGCGACCTTCATGTGCTCAAGGGGATCAACCAGGAGATTCAAAAAGGGGAAAAGGTGGTGATCGTGGGGCCGTCCGGCTCCGGAAAGAGCACCTTTCTCCGCTGCCTGAACCTGCTGGAAATGCCCACCGGGGGCGAGGTGTGGTTTGAAGGGACGCAGATCAACGCTCCCGGCTGCGATGTAGACCAGCTCCGCCGCAAAATGGGCATGGTGTTCCAGCACTTCAATCTGTTTCCGCACCTGTCCGTGTTGAAAAACATCACGCTTGCACCTGTGACGCTCAAGATCAAGACGCAGAAAGAGGCGGACGATAAGGCGATGCAGCTTTTGAAGCGCATTGGTCTGGAGGATAAAGCAAACGCCTATCCCTCCCAGCTCTCTGGCGGCCAGCAGCAGCGCATTGCCATTGTGCGCGCACTTGCGATGGAGCCGGATGTGATGCTCTTTGACGAACCGACCAGCGCCTTGGACCCGGAGATGGTCGGGGAAGTGCTTCAGGTCATGAAAGAGCTTGCGCACGAAGGGATGACCATGGTGGTCGTCACGCATGAAATGAACTTTGCCCGCGAGGTAGCCACGCGTGTCCTCTTCATGGATGAGGGTCAGGTCTTGGAAGAGGCCAAGCCGGACGAGTTCTTCACACATCCAAAGAATCCGCGTCTGCAGGACTTTTTGTCCAAAGTCCTTTAAAAAGAAAATCGATTGTGCTACAATAGGAGACATCTTTTGGGATGTCTCCTATTTTTATGAATGGCGGAGACGGAAAGCGAGGGATGCATATGCCTGCGGCAATCACACATTACTACCACGTCCTGCGGGTGCTGGAACTCTGGAAACCAGATACGGCCAACCGCGATGCGCTTTTGTGGGGCGCACAGGGACCGGACTTCCTTTTTTATCACCGTGTTTTGCCTTGGCAAAAAGGGGAGAGTCTCTCTGTTTACGGGGAACGATTGCACCAGGAAGAGGTCGTTCAGACCTTATCCATTTTGCGCGGTTATGCGGAGTCCCACCCTTCGGAGATCGTAAAAAGCTATATCGCGGGATTCCTCTGCCATTATGCGGCAGACCGGACCTGTCACCCGTTTGTGCGGGCGCATGCGCGCGAACTGTTACAGGTTCAACCGGAGCAAGATGAGCAGATTGCACACCACGAATTGGAGTCGGCGCTCGACGTGATCCTGCTGCGCTATGAGGCCGGGGCGCTTCCAATTGAGTTTTCCCTCAAAAAGACGCTCCCGAAGGACCCACAGGTGGAGGCAGAGATTGCCACACTCTATGCGTTTTTGCTGCATGTACGGTTTGGCGTATCGAATGCGAAACCCCTGGTGGAGCAGGCAATCCGAGATGCGCACACAGCATTGGGATGGTTGAACGACCGTACCAGCTTGAAAAAATCGCTGGTGGAGCGTTGGGAAAAGAAGCATGGCGGGAAGCATCTCCTTTCGTGCCATATCCGCGGCGTGGGCGAAGGGGATGATTTCGATTACGCCAACACGTTGCTGGGAACATGGCGCTGGCCGGAGAATGGAGAGCCCAAGAACGAAAGCTTTTTCGATGTGTATGAACGGTCCATTCAGGATGCTTTGGAACTGATCAACGGATTTTTTGCAGGGATAGATCTGGATAAGCTCACGGGAGGCCGTTCCTTTGGCTGAGATCCAATCATCTGATTCAAACAAAAATGGAGGAAATCGTATGGATAAAATTGCAAGCTTTTGCATTGACCACGACAAATTGGTACCCGGCATTTACCTCTCCCGCATCGACGGGGACGTGAAAACGTATGACATCCGTATGCGCCGCCCCAATACGCCGCCCTATTTGGAAAACGCGGCGCTGCACACCCTGGAGCACCTGTTCGCGACCTTTGCGCGCAATTCGGAGTGGAAGGACCATGTGATCTACTTTGGGCCGATGGGCTGCCGGACGGGCTGCTATTTCCTGCTCAAGGACATGGAGGAGGCGGACGCGGTGCGCCTGATCCGCTCGATTTTCCGGCAGATTGCAGAGTATGAAGGGGAGATCCCCGGGGCGACGGCCAAAGAATGCGGCAACTACTTGGAGCACGATCTGGCAGGAGCGCGAAAAGAGGCGCAGGACTTCCTGCCCATCATCGAAGATTGGGACGAGCGGAACCTGGTTTACCCGGCATAACTGGTTCTGGAGATCCTTTCGATCAGCCGCTGTGGAGCCGATCCTTCACGGCGGCTGTTTCTGTCGGAATCCGTCATACGGTTTTCATGGCTTTCTTCCGCAGTTTGATGTATAATCCAAGTAGAGAATGGCGCGGCCGATGAAGTATATCGGCCGCCATGGACGGTATCAATACAGGAGAACCCGATATGAAAAAAGCAAAGTATTACCGGAAGAATCCCCGCCCATTACCGGTGCGCATGGGGACGGTCATTTTGCGGATGTCCACAGCGGGCTTAGCTGTTTTGCTGTGCGTTGCTGCTTTCCTTCTGCTGACCACCACGGGGCGGATTCAGAATACAGAGCAGATCCCACAAGAGAGCGTTTCACAGCCAGCGGAGGAACCGTTCGAACCGTCACAGGAGCTGGAGCCGGAAACGCCGTCTGCACCGCCTCCGGACAAGCCTTTGGAAAGCGAACCTTTGCCGGAGCCGGAGACCGCCTCGATCACAATCCTCGGGGTGGGCGACAACCTAATCCACGACGGCATTTACAAACAGGCCAACCGGCGCGCCGGCGGGACAGGCTATGACTTTTCCCCGGTATATGAGCGGGTTGCCCCCTATATCCAACAGGCGGACGTCGCGGTCATCAACCAAGAGACGCCGCTGGCGGGCGATATCCTGCCCTTATCCGGATACCCGCGGTTCAATTCGCCGGCGGAATTGGGGGACGAGCTGGTGAAGATCGGTTTTGATGTCATCAACCATGCGAACAATCATATACTGGATCAGGGCGAACAGGGGCTGCGCGCCACGTTGGACACTTGGGACAAAAAGAATGCCGCCGTGGTGGGGGCGTACCGAAGCGATGCGGACTTGGAAAACATCCGCATCATAGAGAAAAACGGCATCAAGACAGCGCACATCGGTGTGACGGAGATGACCAACGGCCTGTTTCTGCCGAAGGATTCCCCCTATCACATCCTCTTGACCAAGGAGACGGACCTTCTGAAGCGGTTGGTCCAGAAGGCGAAATCCATGGCGGACGTTGTAGTGGTGTCCGTCCACTGGGGGACAGAGTATACCCATACCCCCACCCAGAAGCAGCAGGAGCTGGCCCAAAATCTGGTGGATTGGGGCGCGGATATTATTTTCGGAAACCATGCGCATACCTTACAGCCGGTGGCTATGTTGGAACGCGCTTCGGATGGCGCGCAATGTCCGGTGGTCTATGCCCTGGGAAATTTTGTCTCGGCGCAGGATCGCGCGATGAGCATGGTGGGCGGGATGCTCCAGGTGACCGTGGAGAAAGAGCTGCAAAGCGGGAAGACCTCCATAACGGACGTCCGTTTCGAACCGATTGTCACCCATTACGGCGACTATTTCCGGGATATAACCATTTATCCGCTCGAACAATATTCGGAGGCATTGGCGCAACAGCACGGCGTGCGCCAATACGATTCTTCCTTTAGCTTATCTTACATACAAAACATGGTGGAGCAAGTAATTCCGGAAAAATATCGTTCTAAGGATTGACAGACGCATGGAAGAGCGTTATAATATTAACAAATTTAAGAGCTGTCTTCGGGGCGGGGTGCAATTCCCCACCGGCGGTAATGCGGCGTTAGCCGACAAGCCCGCGAGCGAAAGCTGATTTTGGTGAGATCCCAAAGCCGACGGTATAGTCCGGATGGAAGAAGAACCGCGCGTTATGCGTATTTAGGCCCCGTGGCGTTATTGCCGCGGGGCTTTTTTCGTAGACAGCCCACAAAAAGGAGAGGTATCTATGAAAACAAACACCAAAGACAATGTGATCCGCATGGCGCAAATGGGAATGCTCGCCGCAATTGCAATCGTTCTTGTAACGGTCACCCAATTCCCGATTATCCCTGCCGCACCGTTCATGAAGTACGACATGGCGGATGTGCCGATCCTATTGGGGACGCTGTTGTTTGGAACCGTACCGGGACTGGTGATCCTGCTGGTGGTTTCCCTGATCCAGGCGTTCCTTTTAGGTGGTGATGGCTGGATTGGGCTGGTGATGCACGTCGTCGCGTCCGGTGCGCTGGTGGTCCTGGTGGGGCAGTTCAGCGGATGGCACCACAAATTCCGCGATACGGTCGTCGGTATGGTGCTGGGGACTTTGGCGATGACCGCGTTGATGATCCCGCTGAATCTGGTATTGACCAGCTATTTCCAGGGCGTGCCGATGCAGGCGGTCGTGGATATGATCATCCCAGTCATTATCCCGTTTAATCTCATCAAGGCGTCGGCCAACTGTGTGATTACAGCGATTGTCTTCAAGGCATTGCAGCCGTTTGTCCGCCGTCATAAGGATCTTGTTGGCCAGTCCTAAGACACATTTTATAGGAATTTTTCTTATTTTGTCCCTTTACAGGGATACCAATCCGTGCTATAATACATCTGCTAACAGAATATGTCCTTATCAAGAGTGACGGAGGGAACAGGCCCTGTGATGTCCGGCAACCTGCTTTTAAAAGCAAGGTGCTAATTCCTGCGGGTAAACCGAAAGATGAGGTTGCTTTATAGGCCGCTCGGTTTTCCGGGCGGCTTTTTTATGACCTGGAATCTTGAATCAGGGGGCAATCGCGCTTCCAAGGACATGGACAAGAATGGCAATTTTCAAACAGGAGGACAAACACAACATGGCAAAGTATTTTTTCACTTCCGAATCGGTGACCGAGGGGCATCCCGATAAACTCTGCGATCAGATTTCTGACGCGGTATTGGATGCGATTTTGGAGCAGGACCCCCGTGCGCATGTTGCCTGCGAGGTGGCGGCGACAACCGGGATGCTGCACATCATGGGTGAGATTTCTACAGAATGCTACGTGGATATTGCGTCGATCGCCCGCAATGTGGCCATCGACGTCGGCTATAGCAACAACAAATATGGATTTGACGGCAATACCTGCGGCGTTATCACATCGATCGATATGCAGTCGCCCGACATCGCCATGGGCGTCAATAAATCCTATGAGGCGCAGAACGGCGCGACCGACGCCCTCGACAGCGTCGGCGCGGGCGACCAGGGGATGATGTTTGGCTTTGCCTGCGACGAAACACCGGAGCTCATGCCCCTGGCGATCTCCCTGGCGCATAAGGTGTCCAAAAAGCTGAGCGACGTGCGCAAGAGCCGCGAGCTGCCCTATCTGCGTCCGGATGGGAAGACGCAGATTACTGTGGAGTACGAAGACGGCGTCCCGGTGCGCGTGGATACGGTCGTGCTGTCCACGCAACACAGCCCGGATGTCACGTTGGAACAGATTCGCGCCGACGTGGTGGAGCATGTGATCAAGGCAGCGATCCCGGCCAAGTGGTTGGATGAGAACACCAAATTTTATGTCAATCCGACCGGCCGCTTTGTTGTGGGTGGCCCGGCGGGGGATACCGGCTTGACGGGGCGCAAGATCATTGTGGATTCCTATGGCGGGTATGGCCGTCATGGGGGCGGCGCCTTCTCCGGAAAGGACCCGACCAAAGTGGACCGTTCCGGTGCTTACGCGGCGCGCTATGTCGCGAAGAACATTGTAGCGGCGGGTTTGGCAAAGAAATGTGAGGTGCAGCTTGCTTATGCCATCGGTGTAGCGCGGCCCATCTCGGTTGCGGTGGATACCTTCGGGACGTCCGATTATACCAGCGAACAGCTGGAAAATGCCGTGCGCAAAGTGTTTGACCTGCGCCCGGCCGCGATCATCCAGAATTTCGACCTCTGCCGCCCAATTTACCGCCAGATTTCCAACTATGGTCATATGGGCCGCGAAGATCTGAACCTGCCGTGGGAACAGCGGGACCGGGTAGAAGCGCTCAAGGCGGCGCTTAACGCTTAAATAGTACGATTTTCGAAAAAAATATGCGCGGAAATCACCTTGTCACATAAACTGTGATGAGGTGATTTTTTATGTGGGGAATTCTATTTAAGACCATTCTGATTCTTTTAGCGATTGTTGGGCTGACAGAGGTATTCCGGCTTTTGGCCTTCCATTTTTTGCGCACCCGCCATCGGGGGAAGCTCTTTTGGGTGCTCTCCTTCCAAGGGCACGACGGTGAAGCGGAGCTCGCACTGAAGAACGCCTTGGAGCATTTGCGCTGGTTGGACAGCACGCAGGAGAAGCTGGTGCTCTGCGTCGACCGAGGAATGGACGAAGAAACGCGGGAGGTCTGCCGTGTTGTCAGCCGTGAAAACCTGGATGTGCGCATTTGTACGCCGGAGGAAGTCGCGGAAATCCTGGAACAATAGTTTACAAATACATACAAAATCGTCTATACTAAAATTACGCCTTATACCGGCCGAACGGACAAACGGCCGGTATAAGCCCTGTTGGAATTGGAATTTTGTCGGATGACGGCTGCCAAGCGGTGCAATTGGCATGCCAAAAACCGACATATGGGAGGAACCAACATGTATGAAGAGACCCTTCTGGAGATGACCGGCTCGGTGGAGCGGGTTGTCTTTCGGAATGAAAAAAATGGATATACGGTATTGGAGCTCAACAACGGCCAGGAGCTGGTCACCGTGGTGGGGACCATCCCCTGGGTGAGCGCCGGAGAGGAGCTCCGGGTGATCGGCAACTGGAGCAGCCATCCGAATTTTGGCACGCAGTTCAAGGTGGAGGCGTTTGAGCGCTCCAAGCCGGCCACTGCAGTGGCAATGCTGAAATACCTGTCCTCCGGAGCGATCAAGGGAATTGGAGCTGCCACCGCCGCCCGGATTGTGGATACCTTTGGGGACAACACCCTGCACATTTTGGAAGAAGAACCGGAGCGCCTGAGCAGCATCAAGGGGATTACACGCGACAAGGCGCGGAAGATTGGGGAGGAGTTCCAGCGCGTGCACGGCATCCGGGAGATGATGCTCAGTTTGGGTCAATACGGCATTTCCCCGGAGGAAGCGGTGCGCATCTGGAAACAGTTCGGCCCGCAGGCCGTGGAACGCGTCCAGGAGAATCCCTATTGCCTATGTGACGGCGGACTGAACATCGGCTTCAGCCGGGCGGACGACATCGCCGCCTCTTTAGAGCGCCCGCAGGACGACATCTGCCGCCTCCGCGCCGGGCTGGTGTATGTTTTAAAGCACAACATCGGGAATGGGCATACCTGTCTGCCGGAGGAAAAGCTTCTGGCTGCGACGGCCGGAATGCTGGGCGTCGATGTGACGCTTACCCAGGAGGCGCTGGAACAGCTCAAGCAGGACGGTTCCGTCATCTCCCAGCTCTTTCACGGCAGGGAATTTATTTTTACCCCAAAGCTGCACCGCTCCGAAGTTTACGCGGCAGCGCGCATCGGGATGCTGCTGCGTTATCCGGCACAGTCGATCGTCGGGATCGACCATTACATTGCGGTGATGGAGCAGGAGCTCTCGATCCACTATGCGGAGATGCAAAAGCAGGCCATCCGCAAGGCGCTGTCCCAGGGCATGTTGATTTTGACCGGCGGCCCCGGCACCGGAAAGACTACCACGCTCAACGCAATCATCAAGATTTTGGAGCGCAAGGGGGAAAAGGTGCTTTTGGCAGCGCCGACGGGCCGCGCGGCGAAACGGATGTCCGACCTGACCGGCAAAGAGGCCAAGACCATCCACCGCTTGTTGCAGGTGGAATGGGATGAGAACGACCAGCCCACCTTTGCTAAGAACGAAAAGAACAATCTGGACTGCGACGCACTGGTGATCGACGAGCTTTCCATGGTGGACGTCACCATTTTTGAGGCAGTGCTGCGGGCGCTTCCGCTCGGCTGCCGCTTGATCCTGGTGGGCGACAGCGACCAGCTTCCCAGTGTCGGGCCCGGCAATGTGCTGGGCGATCTGATTGCCTCGGAGATGCTTCCGGTGGTGCGTTTGAACGAGATTTTCCGGCAGTCCATGCAGAGCTTGATTGTCACAAATGCCCACCGGATCGTGGCGGGGGAGATGCCCGACCTCTCCGTGCGGACAAGCGATTTCTTCTTTTTGCCCAGCAGCAATGCCGCAGATGTGGCGGAGACCATCGTCGGCCTCTGCGCCAAGCGCCTGCCCGCCAGCTATGGATATTCCCCCATGGCGGACATTCAGGTCCTTTGTCCCGGTAGGAAGGGCGATCTGGGAACCAATGAGCTGAATAAGCGCCTACAGGCTGCGCTGAACCCGCCGGACCGCAAAAAGAATGAGATTACGGTCAATGGGGTGTTGTTTCGCGAAGGCGACAAGGTGATGCAGGTCAAAAACGACTACAACCTCCCTTGGAACAAATCGGACGGCACCACCGGCGAAGGCGTGTTCAACGGGGACATGGGCGTGTTGTGCGGGGTGGACCGCCGCGCTTCTGTCCTGACGGTGCTGATGGACGACGACCGCCTCGTCCTGTACGAATTGGATGCCGCCTCCGAGTTGGAATTGGCCTATGCTATGACGGTCCATAAAAGCCAAGGAAATGAGTTCACCGCGGTGGTGATGCCCATGTTTCCCGGGCCGCCGCAGTTGTGCTATCGCAATCTCCTTTATACGGCCATCACGCGCGCAAAAACGCTGCTGGTGATGGTGGGGATGCGGCGCACCGTGCAGGCAATGGTGGAAAACGCCCGCAAGACCCGGCGTTACTCCGGCCTTTTATATTTTTTGACGGGCGCCGGTCAGGAGGAATAGAAGGGAAGGAACCATGGGCTTAAAGGCTGTTTTTCAAACATTGGGGGACATGCTGTTCCCTCCGCGATGCCTATTTTGCGACGAATTAATCTATCCAGGGTGGGAGATCTGTGAAGCGTGTGAAAACGAGATCGCGGCTTCTCCCGCGATTCGCCGCATGAAACCGGGCGTAAGCGGGGAGACTGTATGGTGTTTGACGCCCTTCCGCTATGAAGGCCCGGTCAAAGAATCGCTCATGCGGTTCAAGTTCCAGGGGCACCGGGAATACGCGCCCTATTATGGCCGGAAAGTTGCCGAAGGGCTTCGGGAGCAATGGAGGGAGGAAGCTTTTACGGTTGCAACAGCGGTCCCTCTTTCGAAACGACGCCTGCGCGAGCGTGGATACAACCAGGCGGAGCTGATTGCGCGGGAGGCTGCAAAATGGCTGGGACTGCCCTATGTAGAAACGCTCCGAAAGGCGAAGGAAAACCAGGTGCAGCACGAACTCTCCGGCGAAGAACGCCTGCGAAATGTGCAGGGCGTATACCGGGCTTGCAACGGGATACGGCTGGCGGGAGAGTCCATCCTGCTCATCGATGATATCGTCACGACGGGCGCAACGCTCTGCGAATGTGCGCGTATCTTGTTGCGGGAAGGGGCGGCGCGTGTGGTCTGTGCGGCGGTGGCGGATGTTCACTGGGATGAAACACAGAACATGTAGGTTTGTCAAACATCTTGTACAGCGAGAGATTCAAAGAAAGCAGCAAGTTTTTCTTTCGGGGAGAGCCAGGCA
>NZ_JADMOD010000014.1:0-94077 GCF_015558525.1 Anaeromassilibacillus sp. D41t1_190614_C2
CTGCGTGTGTAAGCATGGTAACATGTTCAGCTTGGCAGTACTAATAGGCCGAGGGCTTGACCATAGTTCCTTGGTTCGAAGCTTTTTCCAAGAACTTCTATCTTAAATCTTTATTCAGTTTTCAGTGTACTGGCAAAGACCCATCCAGATTGGATGGGTCTTTTTTTGTGTAAAAATTTTATATAAAAATTATAAAAATATTCCATATTAAATTATATTATTATATTAAATGCTATATGAAAAATGTTGACAGATTATATAAATAATAGTAATATTTGTAAGGGAATACTGGAAAAATTTTGAGTGCTTATAATGCGTCCTTGAAGAATATTATGTACGCTGACGCAGGAGTGGGATGGCATTTTTCTCCCAAAAATATATCTACAAATGCAAATAAATCGTCAGATGGGTATACTGCACGTTTTAGTGCGAGTTTTCATCTGTATGGGAACTTCTCAGGAGAAAATGTAAAAATCGAGGATGCGGACTTTGGAACATTAGGAGATACAGTAGAAGTAACGCCAGGTTCTGATTAACTTAACAAGCAGGGAGGCACTTCTATGATGGCAAGAAGCGGCGCTTTTGGAAAAAGGGGAAAATTTCTAGGGGCAGGGATTGCTGTCCTGGCGGTTCTCTCTTTGCTCTTGTATTACGGGGTGGCGTCGGGAACGGATTTTGTCCGCACAGACCGCCTTTGGAGTTTTGAGGCAAGTGCGAAAATCCTTGTCTTAGGGCTTTCGATTGCAGTGATTGTGTATTTAGGGATTTCCCTTTTGAAAAATCGGCTGAGCTTGCGGCGCTATACGCTTTTGGCATGGAGCTGGTTTGTAGTTTTTTTCCTTTTCGCCGGTTTGTTTGCAATCCTTTTCCGGCCTTCTGCTGGGATAGGATGGAGTATTTGTATTTGGGCCTTTCCAAGAATGGTTTGGGCGTCGATTTTGATGGCGGCGCTCGGCGGATTCCTCCAGATGGCTGCTGGGAGACAAACCGCGCCGGCGCAAGGCGGTTCCACACGCTGCCGGTTCCTACAGGAGCGGGAAAAATATGGGTGGTTTGCCGCCGCTTCCCTCGCGGGAGTGCTGGCAGAGGGTGCCTGCCGGGTCCTTTATTTCATGGGAAACCAGGCGGTCATTTCCCACCAGGACATGGCCTTTGCTTCCTGGGCTTCCAGTGCGGGGACATTTCTGGACGGCGTGTTTCTGGCCCTGTCAAAATGGCTGCTTGCGGGCCTGGCTGTCCTTCTTTTCTATGGAAGGATGCGGCTCTCAACCTATTTGGAGGGGAACGTCCTGTATTTTGTGATTTTGTTGATGGTTCTTCCTGCCTTTCAATGGATGCTTAATCCCATGTTTGTTCAGAATGTGGTTTTTTCCGTTGGATTATCCTTGGTTGGCGGGATAGAAATCGTATCTGCGGCATGCCTTCTTTATTGGATCGCCTCTTTTATACAGAAGAAAAGGAGAAGAGAAACCAAATTGTAAAAGGGAGCCGTTTCCCGGAGGATTGTATGCATCTGGGCACACGCATCTATGAACTGATCCGGCGCTATGGTTTCTATATAGGGGTGCTCCCCTCATTGATTGCATTCGTTTTGCCGGAGAACTATTTCTACATCAGCATCCCGATCCTGCTTTTTGCGATCTTGTTAGACAGCCTGAGCTTCTATTATGGCAGGATTCCGGAGGGGCTTGCGGAAAAGCGCCGGGCGATTGCAAAGGCAACCGTGTATGGCATTTGCACGACCATTGCGCTGCTTGCGGCATGCCTTTTGGCGGCATTCCTTTTGCATCCGGAAACTTTCGGGCGGTAAAGCCGGATTCTCCAGTGGATATCCCTAGGAATTTTCTGCGGAAAGAGTGCTCCAGTCAAACCGGCAGCCTGTAGCGCCGCGGTGCCCTTTTTGCCTGCCAGAGGAATACAAAAGTTCGTTGCGACTGCGTGGCCGTTTGGCCGCACAGGAAGCAACTCCATCCCTGCCCATATCAAACCTGTTTAATCAGAAAATAACCCCGGCTTTCGCCCGTTTTCACACGGCGAGGGCCGGGGCGTTTTGTATTTTGCAAAGGCGTAGGAGCGTTATCAATATGCTTGCGTTGTAATATTTATATAAATTGCAATAAAATTAATAAACTTCTACAAGATTACCAATTGATTTGTTGAATATTTAAACGTAAAATAGAAACAGCCATCAAATTGTAAAGGGGGATAGAGCGGTTTTTTAACAAGGGGATGAAAGTTGTATCTTTTGGAAAGGGAGAGAGAAATGAAAGGGAACAAATGGAAAGGGGCCGTTTCCTGGCTGTGTATCATCGCGCTTGTTTTGACAAGCTGTTTTGCAACGTTCGCACTGCCAACCAATGCGTTTGCCAGCGAAGAGGGCACGGTCATTGATGTAACGGATTTTGGGGCCGATCCTTCCGGCCAGGAAGACAGCGCGGTCCCGATTCAAAAGGCAATTGAGGCCGCGAAGGAAGTGGACGGGCCGGTCACCATCTATTTCCCGAAAGGGGAATACAATATTTGGCCGGACGACGCCATCACACGGAGAATCTACATATCGAACTCCACCACCCCGAGCAATACGGAGCTGGAGGAGAATTCGATCCGCACCATTGGAATCCTCTTGGAAGATATGCAGGATATCACCTTGGACGGCGGCGGTTCTAAGCTGATCTTCCACGGGAAAATGATGTCGTTTGCCGTCATCGATTGTGAAAACGTAAAAATCCAAAACTTGACGTATGATTTTGCAAGGCCATATGTCATCGACTTAACGGTCGAAGCGGTCACGGAGGATACGGCCACGGTCTATATCCCGGATTGTTATGAATATGCAATCGACGGCAACCGCCTGATCTTCTACGGGGAAGTCAGCCCGAAGACCGGCAACCGGTATTGGATCTATGACAATTACCCGTTTGACCAGTGGAACAACCTGCTCACAGGCGAAATCCACCGCGCTTGGGACGGCTGCATGACGCTGTTTGAGAACTGCACTTCCATCGAAGAGCTGGGCAACCGCCGGGTGCTCTTCCACTATTCCGCGCCGCCCAAGGCGCAGGCGGGTTACAACATCCAGATCAAGGAGACGACCCGCGACAATCCTTCGATGCTGCTATGGGAGAGCGAAGACGTCACAATCCGTGATATTAACGCCAATTTCCTGCATTCCTTTGCAATCATCGGCCAGTTCTCCAAGGACATCACCATTGACAACGTCGATGTGGCCACCAATGCGCGCAAGGGCACAAAAACCGCGGCCTCTGCGGACGTGATTCAGATGTCCGGCTGCGGCGGGAAGATCACGGTCCAGAACTGCTACTTTAACAATTCCCAGGATGACCCGATCAACATCCACGGCACCTTCCTGGAAATTCAGGAGGTCTTGGCGCCCAATAAAGTCCGCGTGCGCTATATGGAGCGCGAGACCTACGGTTTCCCGAACTATTATGTGGGCGACGAGGTCGAGTTTATTGCGCGTTCCAGCTTGCAGGCCGTTGGTTCTGAAGAGGTGCGGAACGCCATTGTCACCGAGGTGGAAAATCCCGCAGAGGAAGACTATGACCCGGAAAACCGGAAGAACATCGTCCTCACTTTTGACCGGGACCTCCCAGACGAGATTTTAAACAGTGGGGACCCCACCGGATACGTGGTGGAAAACATCACCTATACGCCGGATGTGGAGATCCGCAACAATGTCTTCTCCCAGTCGAGCTGCCGCGGCCTGCTCTGTACCACCCGCGGGGATGTGCTGATCGAAGGCAACCAGTTCCGGAACATCGATATGTGGACGATTTTTATTTCGGACGATGCAAACGGCTGGTATGAATCCGGGTATACCCGGAATGTGACCATCCGCGACAATGTTTTTTGGGAGGGCAACCAGACGAACATCCACATTGAACCGATTATCCAGGAACTCGATCCAAACAACCCCTTGCACAAAAACATGACCATTGAAGGCAACACGTTCTATCTGAATAACACGTCGGCTATTTCGGCGCTCAGTGTGGAAAATCTGACCATCCGCGACAATGCGTTTAAGCGTGCAGACGATGGGATCGACAGCGAGCTGACGGTTTCCACAGACCAATTGCAGCCCGGAGGGAAAGCCGGGCTGAAGCTGGAGATGAGCACCAACGTCAACGATGCGGGGCTTTTCTCCTTCCGGGGCTGTAAAAATGTGGTGCTCTCCGGCAATACCTATGGAGACGGCCTGAATACGCGCGCCAGCGTCAGCGATATGGATACGTCGGAAATCCATTTGGAGGATGAAGACGTCCGTTTGAACGAGGATTCGATCAAGCAGTTCCTCTTAAAGGATTGCAAAGTCCAATATATCAGCACGGACGAATCGGTCGTGCGCGTGGATGGGGCGGGCGGAACCGTTGAAGCGGTTGCCCCCGGCCATGCGCAGGTGTACGCCAGCATGGTGGCCACCGACGGCAGCGTCTTCGAGAGCAACCGCGTGGACATCACCGTTTCGGACGGCCAGGGCGCCGCAGCGGAATCGGTCAAGATTTCCGCCCCGCAGGACATCCTGCGCACAGCGGGCGAAACGATGCAGCTTTCGGCAGAGACTGTCCCGGCGGAGGCCGGCGCGGAACTCACCTGGTCCGTGGCCGATGCGGCGACGGGCGAAGCCACAGAAGCGGCGACGATCGATGTGGACGGCGTCCTGACCGCAGTGCAGGACGGCGTTGTGGAGGTCCGGGCGGCCAGTGCAAACGGCGTTTCCGACTCGATGCTGGTTTCCATCAGCATCGGCGGCGAAACCGTGATCCCGGAAATCGAATATGAAGTGCCGGGATTCTGGGCCATTGACGATCCGGACGTCTTGACGCTGACCGTGCCGAACCTATACGGCTTTTTTGATATCCGCGACGAACAGCAGAACGTTGTGACGTTCCCGATTGCAGACGGAGAAAATTTTGAGGCCACCGTTAGGGTGACGGGCAAGACCTATCAGACGTATGAGGAAATTGGGTTCGGCATCCTGAAAGATCTCGACAATTATGTCGCTTGCCAGAAAAAGAACCATCTGGGTACGATTCTGGTGACCGAATCCAACCGGGTTGGCAATGAGGACCATCGCGTTGGCAAGGACGACCAGGACGGCTTTTATTATGACGATGCGATCGACTTCAAGATTGTCAAAAGCGGCGACCATTTTGAAGGCTATTATAGGCGCACCACAGAGGGCGCGGATTGGGTCAAGTTTGCCGAACTCGACAACACAACCGTTGGGAATACCGGGCTGAAACTGGCTTTGTGGACAGCGTCCGGGGAGAATAGCGGCAATCAGATTACTTTTAGCGAACTGACCATCAACGGCGAACCGCAGGCCTTTGCGTATGAGAACCAGGCCCCGGCTGCCTCCGATGCGGCGTTCGGCACGGCACAGGCAGCTGTCGGGGACACCCTCTCCGTGCAGTATGCGTTCAGCGACCCGGACGGCGATGCAGAGGCGGGCAGCGTGATCGCCTGGTATGCTGCGGATGCAGCCGATGGGGAATACACAAAGATCAGCGGCGCGTCCGGGGATACCTGGACCATCCCGGCAGGCTACCAGGGCAAATACATCAAGGCCAGCGTGATCCCGGCCGACGCCTCCGGTATGCCGGGTGAGGCAGTTTATACCGGCGCCATGGGTCCGGTGGACATGCGCGGCGACCCCATGGGCAACGCATATCTGAAAACCCTAACCCTGCAAAAGGCAAGCGGCGCGGGAATCGCCCTCTCCCCGAACTTCTCGGGTGAGAACCTCGACTATCAGGCATATAGCTCTGCGGCGGAACTGCGCATTTCCGCGCAGCCGGAGTCCGAAGGGGCGGAGGTATCCTTTGCTCTGAATGGGCAACCGGTGGATGCGGCAAGCCTGACGCTGCAAGAGGGCGAAAACGAGCTGGCGGTCACGGTGACCGCAGCGGACAGTTCGTCCCGCACCTATACGGTGACAGTCACGTATGAGGCGCTGCCGGAGTCCCCCAATGCGTGGTTGTCCAACCTCGAATTGGGCGAAGAGGAGCTGTCCTCCCCGTTCTCCTTTACCACCTACGGCTATATCACGGGCGTGACGGAGGATGTCGAATCTCTGCCGCTGCGCTGCGCCACGCAAAACCCGGACGCGCGCATGAAGGTCACGGTCAATGACGAAGTGCTGGCAGAGGATGTCGCCAGCTTTGACAAAGAGATCCAAATCCTTTCCGGCCTCAACTATATCGATATGGATGTGACGGCGCCGGATGGGAAACAGCAGCAGTACCTCCTGGTGGTTGTCCGCAACGGCTACACGGACACGGACCTCGCAGACCTGAAGGTCAACGGGGAGACCATCGAGGGCTTCGACCCGGAGAAGACCGACTACCTGATTACCAGCGAAGAACCGGTCTCGTTTACACTTGAGGCAGAGGCGGCCAATTCCCGTTCCTCCGTGATCGTCTCCAATGGCCACGAGACGACGGGCGGCTCTGCGCTCAGCTGCGAGGCGGGGCCCGGCCTGACCAGATTTACCATTGCCGTGAAAGCGGAATCCTTGGCGGAGACAAAGTATTACACCATCCGCGTCAAGGTAGCGCAGGAGGACAATGCCAACTTGGAGCGCGCGTCCTTCTCGGATATTTCCCTGGAGGAAGAGGTGCAGCCGGACGTTCTGTCCTACCGCGGTTCTTCGTACCGCTCCAGCACCCAGTTTGTGCTGGAGGCGGAGGAGATGGGCGCGACCATCGCCTTTACCGCAAACGGGGAATCCTTCACCTCGGAAGGCAATCTCCTGGAAGGGGAGATCCCGCTGTATCTGGGCGAGAATGTGCTGCGTGCAACCGTGACCGCCCCGGACGGCAGCGAACAGGAGTATGTCTTCCGCATCGACGTGACAGACACAGCCTATCTGTCCGACCTCCCGTGGGTGCGCGCAGAAAGCGGCTGGGAAGGCCACCCGGTCCTGCGCGACCAGGAGATCGAGCGCCGTCCGCTCACGCTCTATAACGAGGAAGCGGGAGGCCCGGTGACCTATGAGAAGGGCCTGGGCACCCATGCGGAATCGACGATTGTCTATGACATTGCGGACCAGGGCTTTACCCGGTTCCAGAGCTGGTGCGGCATCGACTATTCCTACTACGACAGTTCCGCCCCAACCGTGCAATTTATTGTATATTTGGATGGGGAGCCCGCGTTTGACAGCGGCGTGATGAACGCAAAGTCGCCCGCGCAGTTCATCGACCTGGACCTCACCGGCGTGGAGACGATCCAGCTGGACGCGCTGATGGTGGACACCAACAACTCGGACCACGCGGACTGGGCGGATGCGAAATTCCTCACAGAGGTCTCTGCATCGGAGAACCACATCTATTCCGACACCTATGAGATTGCCGGCGGGCAGGCCACCATTCCGGAGGGCACCACGGTCCAGGAGGCACTGGAGCAGTTCTATGCCTATGAGGGCGAACTGGCGATCGTAGATGCAGACGGAAAGGAAATGGAGCCGGACGCGCTGCTCGAAGACGGCTGTGAAGTGACTTTGACCGTACAAGGCGAGGTGATCGACCGCGTTGTGATTGTGGTAGCGGCCAGCGGGGTAGAAGGCGACGTCACGGGCGACGGCGTGTTCGATGACGAGGATATCACCTATGTCATGGACTTTATCCTTGGAAATGTGGAACTGACGGAAGAAGAACTGTCAGCGGTGGATTTGAACCACGACGGTGTGTGCAACGTCTTAGACCTTGTAAAGCTCAAAAGAATGCTGCTGGAAGGCTGACCGGTTTGAAGCAACGGCAGGGGCCGTGTGGGAAGCAAACCAGCGTGCCGATCGATGAAAAGCAGCGAAGAGAATGCCGGTGGGGTGCAGCCGCATCCCACCGGTGTTTTTATGTTGTAGGCACAGGGCAAAGGAACATGCGGGATCGTCCCGGCAAAAGCAGATAAGATTAAAAATGCACAAAAAAGCTTTTCAAACGGTCTATAAAATGATAGACTGGAACAAAAGGGAAAGGCGGTTGGGTCATAGCGGAATGGTGGAAGCGGGGGCTGAGAAAGGGGGCCCTGCAACGAATGCATTAGCGGCTTTTCCCAGGAAACACAGGGGATGGATCGAAAGAATCCAAGATCATCCATGTAAGGAGAGGAAGAAGTTATGAAATACGAAATAAAAGGCGGCGCATTTCCGGTGGTCGTTTGCTATCTCGACAATGGCGAGACGATGATCACCGAAAAAGGCTCTATGGTATGGCAAACACCGAATATGATGATGTCCACGACCGGGGGCGGCATTGGGAAAATGTTTTCCAAGGCGTTCTCGGGGGAGAGTATGTTCCAAAATATCTATACCGCGCAAGGCGGTCCGGGCATGATTGCCTTTGGGTCCAGTTTTCCCGGAAAAATCCTGCCGTTGCAGATTGAGCCGGGGAAAGAATTGATTGTGCAGAAGAGGGCGTTCCTTGCGTCAGAGATAGGTGTTGAATTGAGCATCCATTTCAACAAAAAGATCGGCGCAGGCTTTTTTGGCGGCGAAGGCTTTATTATGCAGAGGTTGTCCGGCCAGGGGATGGCGTTTGTTGAAATCGACGGCGAACTGGTCGAATACGAATTGGCGGCTGGGCAGCAGCTTGTTGTGGATACCGGGAACGTCGCCGGATTTGAAACAAGCGTTTCCATTGATATTCAACAGGTCCCCGGCCTGAAAAATAAGGTCTTGGGCGGCGAAGGATTTTTTAATACGCTATTGACCGGCCCTGGCAAGGTTTGGCTTCAAACCATGCCCCTTTCAAGCCTTGCAAGCGCCCTCAGAGGCTTCATCCCGTCCGGGAACTAGACCTACCGGTCGGGACACAGGCACGCAGCGGGCACGCAGTGCCGTTCACGCCTACGCCGGGCACACAGTGCCTCTCGCGCCTACGCCGGACGCACAGCGTCTTTTCGCGCCTACGGCGTTCCCTAAGAAAGCAAACTGCGAGGAGTTTGCTTTCCGCTCCATATGGGAAGCCCTACAGAAGCAAGGCAAGAATCTTCATAAAGGCAACCATCGCAGCCCCGCCACATGTGGGAAATAGAAGCATCAAATACAGAAGGACCCAATCCCGGGAGTTCCAGGATTGGGTCCTTGCTGTTTATTAGGGAAAAGCCTTCCTTTTTATTTTATTGTTTCCGATCTGCCAATCAGACGCACAACATTTGTCTACGAAAGCACTTACGCAATCGTCACCGTGCAATGCTTGACCGCGTTCTGACCCGGCAGGGTGGTGTAAACGCCCGTGCTCTGGCCCGGCGTACCGGTGGCATAGACTCTGTAGTAGTAGTCGTTGCCAACCTTCGCCACGAACTGCGTCTTGAGCACATCGCCGTTGCCGGCCGTGAAGCTCGGCACCATGCTGTTGCCGTTGACCACGGTCATCTTGAAGCAGTATGCGCTGCCTCTCTTCAAGGTGAAGTTGACCGTCGTATCGGAAATCACATAGGCATTTGCCGCCACGGTCTGGCTTGCGGAGACAACGCCCGCTGCACCATATGCATTGCCAATGTTCGCGGATGTGCTGCCGTGATTGCCGGATACCGGTCTCGCCGGTCTTTCCACCAAATTGTCCAGCGCGGTGGAAAGCGCACGATAAACGGTTTCTACATCCGCTTCCGTAGCGGCTTCATCCGCCAGGACTGCCTGTGCGCCGTCCAGGGCGCGGTTGAGAGCGGATACGCTGGCCACCGTATATTTGGAGGTGTCCATCGCGGAGGCAGTGCCCACCAGCTCCGCGAGCGCTTCCTTGCTCGGCGTCTTGCGCAGCGCTGCCATGGCCTCAATCAGCGCCTGCGCCGCCTGATCGACCGTTTCCTGGTCTGCATCCACGTTGGCTTGTACGGCCAGCGCACGTTCCAAAGCGGCGGTGAACGCCTCTTTGGTGCCTTCCAAATCGAGGTACTCGTCCAAATCGATTTCCTGTGCCTCTGCGATTGCCTGGTCGAGCTGCGCAAAGTCCGCGCGGTAAACCAGGGCGTTCAGGGCGTCATACAGGGTTTCATAGGCTTTGTCCATTTCCGCCTTCAGGCCGCTCTCGATGGCTTCCTGCGCATCGGAAACAGCTGCCTGTAGATCCGCCCAGCTGCCGGTTGTGAAGTTCTCCTCCGTCAGGGAAGCCACGATATCCAACAGCGTGTTCAGCGCGGCCGGGTCGCCCGCTTCAAAGCTCAGAAGATGGATCGCATCCAGCAGGCCGCTCCATGCTTCGTCGATTTCCGCCTGGGATACAGCGATCACCGCTTCAATTGCCTGTGCGTTTTCCAAAGCCTTGTCGAAGGTTTCCTGCACCGCAGGGACAGCCGCTTCGTATTCTTCGCCGCCCTGCAGGGCTACCGCCGCCTCGATGACGGCGCGGAGCACGCTCTTATCGACCACCGTCGCGACGACGTCCAAAGTGGTTTCGCCCTCCGGCATGGTCAGCGTGTAAGAGAAGGGGCCGCTGCTCTCCAAAACTTGCGCTTCCCCGTTGATTTCCATAGAGGCGATTTCGCGCCCGTCCGCCGTGGGCACGAAGAGCATCGTGAACTCGTCGCCGGAGAAGACCGTGGTTTGATACGTGCCGGTCACGTTTGCAATGCCGGGGAAGATGTCGTCAACGGCAATCTGCACCGTGCGCGGGTCAAAGTGGACCGTCAGCGGGTATTCCACCGGCGCTTTTTCCTGCAAGGTGTATGCGCCGTCCGCGTAAACCAGCTCCATGTTTTCCGGGCTGCTGAGGAAGAACGAACCGTCCTCCTGCTCCTCTGCGCGGACAACCACGTCGCCAACCTGCGCATCCCCGGTGACGGTGACGCTGTTCTTGCCGAACAGGAAGTCGGTGACTGTCAGGACGCTTCCGGCGGGGATTTCTACGGTGGCGGGGGTGTTGCTCTCAAGTTTATTCCATCCGCTGAGGCCCTTGATGGTGGCGTCGCCCGTCAGCACCAGGCCGCCGCCGACGCTCGTAGTACTCACAGTGCCGAGATCGGCTGTGCAGTCGCCCTCGATGGACAGCCAGGAGCGGTCCAGCTTGGTGCCGCCCATGCCCGTGATGTCCATCACGGCGGGCTCTTCCGGCGTGCCGCAGTTGGCAACGCGCAGGATGCTGCGCCCATTGCCCTCCATGCTTTCCATGGAGAGGTTGCTCAGATCGACGGTATAGTAGCAATACCGGGAGACGGAGTCGTCGCGGAAGCTCTTGAGGGAGCCGGACACGGTGTCGTCCATCTTGATTTCCGCGTTGCTCTTCCAGGTGATCAGGGTGGTATTCGCCATATCCAAATTTACGTTTTTAAAGGTGATGTCGCCATAGGTGCGCAGGAAGCAGGGCCTTGTATCGGCTACGCCCAGCGTGTGGCCCTGGCCGTCGATGACCAGCGGCTTATCCACATTGCGCATCGCATAGTAGCAGGAGAGGCCGGCGGTCTCTTCGTACATCAGGAAGTCTTCGTCTTTGTTCAGATACAGGGTGTAGGGGCCTTCGCCGTCGGTATCGCGCTTGATGGCGAGCAGGGCATCGTCGAGGTTCTGATACGTCTCTCCCGTGAGGTTGCCGCCGGACACGACGATGTTCCCGTTCGGCAGGACAAAGTCGATCTCGCCGTTGTTTTCCGTGCCGCCGGTCGCGCTGTTGTCGTCCTGGATGAAGGACTCGCAGACGTTCGCAGCGAAATCGCCGACCTGTTGTTTGATCTCTTCGGTCAGAAGGCCGGGGTTTTCTTCCGTGCCGTCGCCGTTGATAAGGCCGTTCAGCAGGAATGCAATCTTCTGCTCATTGGTGGGTTCCTCCACACCCGGGACCGTGACCGGGAGGATCTCCACGACTTTGCCGACCGTGGCATTGGAGCCGCCCACCATGCCGGCCACCAGCGCGGCGGCCAGGTTATCCACGAATCCGTCGTTGCCTTTGATCAGGTCAGAGGCGTTGAAGGTCAGTGCATCGGCAATGCCGGACGCTTCGTTGGAAGCGCAGTCCACCACAGCGGTCACCAGCGCGTTGACCAGCGTCACGTCGCGCAGCTGTGCGATGCCGGTGTTGACCCAATCCGGGATTTCCTGGGGCTCATCGCCCGCCAGATGGCCCTGGTAGACGTAGTTGGCCAAGCCCATCACGGTATGTTCCGCGTCGATCTGCATGTCTGCGACAGAGGTTGCGATTGCCTCGATGGTCTGGTCGAGCAGGCCGCCCTCGGGGAGGACCTTTTCGTCCACCTGCTGGAGCAGCACATCCACCAGCTTTTCTTTGACGTCGCTGTCCGCAATGACGATATGTGCATCCAGCCCGCTGACGGAAGCCGTTCCATGCACCTTCCCGTCCGCGTGCCAGAGGGTTGCGTCAATGCCGGAGAGGGTGACATGCATGCCGTCTTCCTCGGTGTGCGGCAGGTACTCGTCCAGCATGGAGACCACCAGGTCGCCCGGGTCCTGTTCCAGCAGGGCGGTCAGGGCCGCTTTTGTGCCGCCCGCCGCAAGGACCTGCTCCACCAGAGGACGTACCAGCAGGTTTCCGGCCGCGCCGCTGATCATGTCGCCGGAAAGCGCCGTGGCGTTTTTGCCGTAGGCGGTGAAGTCCTCAATTTCCACGCCGTTGTAATTCACGGTGTCCACCAGATCGGTGGCAATCTGCGCGTTCACCTGGATGCTGCCGTTTTCTTCCTGGGTGCGGGTCAGGGTGATGGTGCGCACCGGGGAGGGATAGGTGACGCAGGAACCGGTTTCGATGTCATAGAACATCTTGCCGTTGATCTCACGGGAGGCGATGTCGTTGGCATGCATGTGGCCCGTCAGGACGATGTTCACGCCTGCGGCAGAAAGCGCTTCCGCAGCCTCTTCGTAGTTGTCCGCGAGGTATTCGCCGAGGATGTCCGGCTCCATGCCAAAGTGCGGGACCAGGCCGTGGTGTTCCACGCCGATCACAACGTCGCCGCGCGCATTGGCTTCCGCAGCCTGTTCCGCGACCCACTGGAGCAGGTCTTCGCTGAGCGCGCCGCCCGTCATGTGCTCATCCGTGCCGCTGTCGGTGATGTCCGCGCTGTATTTGCCGGAGTCCATGACGATAAAGGTGAAGCCCTCCGCTGGGCGCGCCACATAGGAGAGGCCGCCCTGCTGCTTCCCTTCCGGCGGGGTGTAGGTTGCAATGGCGTCCGTGTAGGAGACGTCATGGTAAATTTCCTTGAACTCTTCCGGGGTGGTCTTGAGGTCCGGGTCCATGGCGCTGGTGGTCGCCGTGCCATAGGAATCCTTCACACAGGTGGAAAAGTCGGTTGCATCGGAATTGTTGACGTCGTGGTTGCCGTTGATGACATAGATCTGCATGTTCGGGTTGGCGGCCCGGAGTTCGGTGAGCATCGCGGCCATCTCGCGGTGGGCCGGTTCCTCGCCGTCCTTGGTCAGGTCGCCGCTGATGACCAGCACGTCCGGGTCGGCCTCGTCAACCATCTCAAAGACGCGGGCGTCGATGTCCTCGCTCTCCGCCATCATCTTGCGGTCGGAGTGCAGGGCCGCGGCGAAATCCGGGTATTCGAACGGCTCGGTGTTCACCAGGTTGCCGTCCCCGTCCAGTGCGGGCTGGAACTGGCCCGGCTGCTGTGTTTCGCCGCCGTTCGGCTGCATGGATTCCGGCAGCAGGTGGGTGTCGGAAACCTGCATGATCTTGAGGGTGGAAGAGGTCTCCGCCTGCGGCGCGGCGCTCTGCGCCGTGCGGAGGACGCTGGCCGGCGCTGCCGGGGAAACTTCCATCTGGATGTTCTGGGTGCTGAGGTCAGGTTGCTCTTCCGAAAGTGCCGCGAGGGCTGCCGTGTTGTCCGGCAGGTCGTAACCGGCGCTGTCGAGGGCTTCGGAGAACGCAGCGAGGTCCTCCGGCGCATAGACGACGCTGGCCGCCGGTTCTTCCGCGGCTGGCTCCGTCTGTGCAAACGCTGTTGCCGGCGTAGCGACCATGGCTACCGCCAGGAGCAGCGCAAGGGTTCGCTTGTACCATTTCCTGTGGCTTTGCATCATTTTTTCCTCCAATTCTGCAATCACCTTTCGTCCCTTGGGACGTTTGATAGGGAACGGCGCGTGTCGTCACACGCCTTCCCAAAAAGTATAGGAATCCATCGTTAAAAACAGGTAAGGTTTGGATTAAAGAATATTAAAAATAAAAATATAAATTGAATAATATTTAAATGGGTGGATTGACCGCATGAAGAAATCGTTATAAGATTTATACAGAAGTAATTTTGTAGAAAGTAAAATAAGCGTCTTTGGAAGGGGTGGTTGTATTGAAAAAATTTTTAAGTTTTTGTTTATGCCTTTGTTTGCTCATGCTTTTCGCAGTGCCTTTAGGAGGGACTGGAAATTTGCAAGCCTATCAGTCGGTATTGGACAAGTTAAACGCAGAATATGGAACGACGTTTCACTTCCCAACCGACGAGGAGTTACAGGCAGCGGGCCTTACCAATACGATCGACCCAAGAACAGTGAACGTTTCCGCAGAAGAGCTTGAGAAGCAATTGCGTCCGATTGCCGAACGGATTTCCCAGGCAAATGCAGAAGCGGGAAAGGAATAGGAGGGGCTTCCGGCAGCGCTGGAACAGGCATGGAAGAAGTTCCACAAAGTTAGCCTCTATCCGGATACAAGAACCGCTGAATGGTAGCCATCTGTACAGCACGTGTTTTAGCGGCGGGCAAATGGCTTCGGCCTAGTTAAAAAAGAGGGCAAAGAGGGAGAACCTCCTCGCTGCCCCCTTTTCCGCTTGTTTACAGAACCTTGACACTGGAGGAAAGATGGTATATACTTTTAACATACAATTGTATGTTAAACAGACAAAAAGAGGTAAATGGATATGTTGAAAAGGCTTTCAGAATCGGAATTGGACGTCATGTTGGTTGTTTGGAGAGCGCAGGAGGCCTTGGACACCGGCGAAGTTGCGCGCCGCCTGCAAAAGGGCTGGAAAATACAGGCCGTGCAGGTGGTTTTGGGCAGGCTGGTCAAGAAGGGATATCTCTCCTGTGAGAAAATCGGGCGTTTGAATTATTACACTCCATTGGTCGCGGAAGCGGACTACCGTGCGGCGGAGACGGAAACCTTTGTGGAAAAGCTGTACCGGAATTCCCCGAAATCCCTGATTGCAGCGCTGGTACAATCCCAGCCCCTGAGCAAGGAGGATTTTGAGGAAATTCGGGCGTTGCTGGACCGAGGGGAGGAATCGTAGTGTTGGAAAGCATCTGTTTCCGGGTGTTGAGGCTCTCCCTGCAAATGTCCATACTGCTGTTGCTTTCCTTCCTGGGAAATAAGTGGCTCACACGGCGGTTTGCTGCGCAAGCAAGATGCTTCCTCTGGATGGCCTTTAGCATCCGCCTTTTGATTCCTGCATCTCTTTCGTTTGCTCTCCCGTCTTGGGGTGCAGAAATACAAAAGGCCACGGAAGCTGCCCTGCCCTCTGCGGCACAGATGGGACAGGCAGAGGCGCCGGTATTTGTGGATGTGCTTCCCATGGGTTCCACCGCAGGATTCGCGGCCCCAGCTGAGATTTCTTATGGACAGATATCCGCAGGGGAGGGCATTGCACTGCTCTGGCTGATCGGGGCGGTTTGCTTTCTTTTGGCACACGTGGGCATACATGTTTTCCATATGCGGTTCCTGCGGGCACACAGCGAAATTGTATGTGGCGGGGAGCAGCAAGCCCTCCTGGAGCAGATCCGGAAGGAGCTGCATGTCCGGCGCAATCTACCCGTTTGGATCTGCGGCAAAGTGGACAGCCCGATGCTCACCGGCCTGTTTCATCCCACGTTGATTTTGCCGCGGACGGAGTTTTCACAAGAGCAGCGGATGTTTATTTTCCGCCATGAACTTGCCCATTACAAACGGCGCGACCTTTGGACCAAGTGGGTGTTTCTGCTGGCGCAGAGCGTCCACTGGTTTAACCCCTTGGTACATATTCTGGCGAAGAAGGCAAATTTGGATTTGGAAAATGCCTGCGACGATACCGTCCTGAAGGGAAAGGACCGCCTTTACCGGAAGGCGTATGGAACGGTCCTGCTGGACGTCTTAACCAATCAAACCCATGCAGTGCCGCTGTCCACCCATTTTATAGGGAGGAAGGAAGAAATGATCGGACGCTTTCGAAACATGATCAACACAGCTCCCAAAAAGAAAGGGTATGGATTTCTCTGCTGTGTTTTGGTGGGGATGGTGTTGCTTACCAGCACGCTGTATCCAGCGCCGGCCCAGGCGGTAAGCGCGGGGGCCTCCTCCCAGCCGCAATCAACGCCGGAGGAGATTGCGGAAACAAGGGCACTCTTGACAGAATGTCTAAAGGGCTCGATGTTTGAAGGATACGTACCTTATCAGGAACTTCCTTTGTCGCAAGAGAATTACGACCGATGCGAAAAAGCGGAGCAGGCGTATCGTTCGCTTTTATTAAAAGCAGATGCCCGATCCATTGCGCAGGAATATAGAAAAAATCCCTCTTTTTTGGCCGTTTATGGGCAGGGAGAAAAGGACATTCAATCTGGCCTGTTTTGTTGCCAGGCAAATGCGGATATTCCAGAGGGAAATCGGAAAATGCATTTTATTTGGCTGGATTTTTCGGATGTATCGAATTTGCAGGTGATGGACGTGGGAACGATCTATCCGGGCAGGGGAAACGATGTCGATGAGCGGGTGCAAGAAATCACAAGGCAGTGGCATTCCATAGAAGAGGCCGCAACAGAATTTAACATTGATTTATCACAATATGAAAAGGCTTTTTCGATGATGGATCCAGCGATTATAGAAAATCAGGCGGACAATTTAGGATGGTCTTTGCAAGAGCAGCTAAAGAGGATGAGAGGATACCAGTTTGAACAGTTTCACCATAGGCAAATGACCGCGTTCATCAAAAAAGATCATACAGAAGGAGTAATGATTCATATGGACCGGAGTGGGACCTATGTCCATTATTTTGAAGTCCCTACAATTGCCGAAAGGAATCAAAGGAAGACGTTAGAGAGCCAGTTCCCCATATTCCGATCCGAGTGTAAAGCTTAAAAGGCAGATGCTTTAGCAAGACCACTACAACAAGGAGGACTTGGAAGAAATTCGGGCGCTGCTGGATCGAGAGGAGGAGTAAGAATGTTGGAAAATCTGTTTATCCAAACCTTCAGTGTATCCGTACAGATGGCTTTGCTGTTATTGCCGTTGTTTGTCACCGATAGATGGCTTACAAGAACATTTTCCTCTCAGGCAAAATGCTTTTTATGGTTGGTGTTTGGTGTCCGGTTATTGATTCCGATAACCTTTATGTTTCCCCTTTCAAAGGGGAATGCAACTATGCAGGGTTCGGCCGGAACCATTTCTTCCGCTGGGTCCCAGGCTGCCTACCCGCAGCCGGACGTTCTTTCGCAGGCGTTTCTCCCCAGTCCCATCCCTACATTTGACGCCCCTATCAAACCGTTCTATGAACACCTTTCTCTCCTGGAAGGCCTTGCCCTGATTTGGATTATGGGAAGTATTTGCTTTTTGTTTGCTCACATAGGGCTTTATCTGTTTCATATCTGGTTCCTGAAGAAAAGCGGGGAATCCAGCTTGAGCCGGGAACAATCCATTCTTTTGGAACAGGTGCGGAAGGACATGCATATCCGGCGGGACATCCCCGTAAGAATCAGCAGTCATGCGGAGGGGCCTATGATCCTGGGCCTATTTTGTCCCGTACTGATTTTGCCACAGATGGAACTGTCGCAACAACAGTTGGTATTTATTTTCCGCCACGAACTCGCCCATTATAAACGGCGCGACCTCTGGATCAAGTGGGTGTTTCTGCTGGCGCAGAGCGTCCACTGGTTTAACCCATTGGCACATATTCTGGCAAAGAAGGCAAATTTGGATTTAGAAAATGCCTGCGACGATACCGTCCTAAAGGGGAAAAGCCGCCTCTACCGGAAGGAATACGGGACGGTCCTACTGGAAGTCCTGACGGAACAGTCCCACAGGGTTCCGCTTTCTACTAATTTTTCAGGCAAGAAAAAGGAAATGGTCAGGCGTTTCCAAAATATTGTCCATCCATCATCAAAGCGGAATGGACATATTCTGATCGTCTGTATTGCAGCAGGTTTAATATTGCTTACCAGCTCCCTGAACCCGGCGTCTGTGCAGGCGTTAAATCCTTCGGTTCTTTCCCAGTTAAAGGCGGCCCGTACAACCCCGGAAGAACGGGCCGCCACCAAGGCGCTTTTGACAGAATGTCTAAAAGGCTCGATGTTTGAAACCTATCAGCCCTTCCGCGATTTGCCGTTGACCGATGAAAATTATCAGAGGTGCGAACAGGCGGAAGAATCGTACCGAAGCCTCTTAGAAAAAGTCTCCCCTGCAATGCAAACGCGCGAATATACAAACCATCCGTTCTTTCTCGCGGTCGATAGTAAAAAGAAAGGGGAAATTACATCCGGGCTCTTTTGCTGTCAAGCCGATAACCAGGTAGATCAAGGGCAGATAACGCTTATCGAATTAGAATTCTCCGATCCGTTTCATCCAGAAGTTTTTGAAATCGGTACAGCCTTTGCTTGTCAGGGAGAGCAACTGAATCAAAGATATTTTCAGCGGCAATCCGAAAAGCGGCATATACAAACAATTGCAGAACAATTTCAGATTGATTTGTCACAATATGAAGAAGCTTTTTCTACGGTCTATCCTTCCGTAATTCAAAACCAAGCGTATCTTTTAGGGGGATCTATAAAAAAACAGTTGGCACAAATGGGCCGTTATTCCTTTGAGAAGTTTTCTCTTAACCATACTTGGGCTTATATAAAAAAAGACCATACGGAAGGAGTTCTGTTCAACCAAGATGGAAATGGGATATATGCACACTTTTTTAGAATGGGGGCGTATACAGACAGGAGTAAAATAAGCGGAGAGGAAAATTGGTATCCCATTATCGAAAACAGATGCATTCCTCAGTAGTTCCGGAGACCACTGCCATTACAAAAGACCATACAGAAAGGACGAAAAAAGGGTTAGTTCATTCATGCCTGCGATGGTTTTCGTAAGTATCTTTTCAACAGCAGGTTTCGCATATAATGTAGATGCATGGGCAGGGATTACCGGAGGAAAAAATGCGATCACCTGCAGCGCTCATGCCAGTACAAATTGTTCAAAATCAGATTTAGAAGGGAGTTCTTACGAAGGATATATTGAGGAAGATGGTAGAGAATTCTACCAAATGGCAGGGGGCGATCAAGTAAGCTACGATACAGATTGGGATGTCAAAAATCCAAGCGGCCTGTATTATGAGATACATATATGGGGTAGTTTTTCCTATAAACATGGGATTGCCAGCGATCCATTTGACGAGATAGGAACAAAAAGTTTTATTTCGGCAAAGGACGGCGAATCACCTGGCGCTAAGCTGGAAATTGGTTTTAAAGACGCGCTTGTTAAAGCTTTCCAAATCCCTGTGAGCGAATATACCCATATCAGTTGTTATAGCGAGGACTATACGACATTTCAATTAAAAAATGTATCGGAACAAATTGGTAGAGCCGTTGGAGACACCAAGCCTGTTTACTTGATGAGTAAGGATGGCCGGACACTGTTGGTTCTAAAACAGGATGGTCAAGGCGTCAACTATCAATTTACGTTCTCCGTCCAGGACGGAACGTATAAGCTGGAAAATGTGGAGCAGAAACAGGGTGAGCTCATAGACGGTAAGGCCTTTTTGATGGCATAATTGCCTGTATTAAATTTGTGCAGTGGTATTCAGATGCCCCCGGCGAGCAAACGCCGGGGGCGTTTCGCATTTCCGCAAAACATTCCCTCTTTACAAAATTGTAGTTTTTCTTGACAAAGCGCGATGCAGTGTATATTATTGTACTAACATATTAGTACAAAGGGAGTGGGATCATGGGGAGCAGTTATGCAGCAGAAGTGGCGGCCATGAACGCAGTGATGGGATTTGTCGTGATGATCGTCCTCGTTTGCCTTGTGGGGGTTGCCGCACAGGTCCTTCTGGGGCTGGCGACGTATAATGACGCAAAGGCGCGCGGGAACAACGACCCGGTGATGTGGGGCCTGCTGGTGGGCTTTCTGGGCTGGATTCCCGGCATCGTCTATCTGTGCCTGCGCAATAACAACGCGAACCGGCTGATGACCTGCCCGCAGTGTGGGTTTGTACACCGGGTGGCGGAGCCGTTCTGCCCGCAGTGCCGCGTGCAGAATCCATACAGCGCGCCGTTTCAAAACCCCCTCACGCAGCAGCAGGCGCACCGCGCAAAACTGCTGTTGATCTGGGCGGTTGTGGCCTATGCCGCGGTGATCGTGCTGACTCTTGTCGCCGTCTTTGGGCTGATGACGTCTTTGGTTGGCGTGGCCATGTATTGACGGTTTTCTTCAAGAGAGAACGAGGACGTTCCCCCGCGGGAATGAAAAAGATTGGGACTGGGAGGACAATATATGTTACAGGTGACGGACCTGACAAAGATTTATAATCGCCTGGTGGCGAACGACCATCTGAATTTCACGGTAAATCCGGGCGAAATCGCCGTTTTGCTGGGGCCGAACGGCGCGGGAAAATCCACGGCGATCAAATGCATCGCGGGCCTTTTGCGTTTCCAGGGAAATATCACGATCTGCGGCCATCCAAACAAGAGCGTGGAGGCCAAAAAGGAGTTCGGCTATATCCCGGAGATGCCGGCGCTGTTTGAGGCGCTGACCGTGCGGGAGCATCTGGAGTTTATCGCGCGGGCCTATAAGGTGGAAAATTGGGAGAAAAAGACGGATGCGCTGTTGGAGCGCATGGAGCTGGACGATAAGCAGAACAAGCTGGGCGGCGAGCTGAGCAAGGGCATGCAGCAAAAGGTGAGCATCTGCTGCGCGCTTTTGCCCGCGCCGAAGGTGGTCATGCTGGACGAACCGCTGGTCGGCCTGGACCCCCACGCGATCAAGGAGCTCAAGCAGATGCTTCTGGAATTGCGGCAGAACGGCTGCTCCATCCTGGTGAGCACGCACATGCTGGACAGCGTGGAAGAGCTTTGGGATAAGGCGCTCATCATGGTGCAGGGGAAGATCGCCGCGGTGCGCACCCGCTCCGAAATCGAAGCCAACGGCGAAGACCTGGAGCAGCTCTTTTTCTCCATCACGGAGGGAGCTTCCGACGGAGGCGCGGCATGAGTACCATTTTTTATATGCTCCGCAAGGAGTGGAAAAACCGCCTGCTGGCGCTGTTCCGGCACCCGGGCAAGCTGGTGGTCTATATCCTTCTGGTGGTGCTGCTGGTCAATTCGGTGATCAGCACCGCGCTGACGCCGCAGGCGGACCTGGGCGGCTTTTTGGATCTGCGCATCCTGCACGGCGCTTACTTGGGGATTTTGCTGTTGTTCACTGTGCCCATCCTGTTGAATGCGCTGCAAAAGGGCACCACCTTCTTTGGCATGAGCGACGTCAACCTGCTGTTTGTGTCGCCCATATCCCCCAAAAAGATCCTGGCATACGGCCTGATGAAGCAGATGGGCCGCACGCTGTTGATGATGTTCTTTTTCCTGTTCTACGGGGCGATGATGGCGCAGACGTTCGGGATTGTCTGGACGGACACGCTGGCCCTGGTGCTGGGGGCTGCGGTGACGCTGTTTTCCGTACAGGTGCTCTCGCTGTTGCTTTACAATTTTACAAATGGCAATCCGGCGCGGGTGCGTACCGCAAAAGCCATCCTATATGTCTATCTTGCTGCGATCGCGGGGATCATCCTGTTGGAGTTCACGGAAGGCGGCTCGAACATGGAGGCGCTGCTGGCGGCGGTTTCCTCCCCCAAGCTGGAATACCTGCCCCTGCTCGGCTGGATCAAGGGCGCATGCTTTGCGTTCATCGCCGGGAACCTGGCGCAGGCGGGCCTGTTTGCCGGCCTGACGGTGCTGGCGGTCGCCGCGTGCGTGCTGGTGTTTGTGCGCGGCAATGTCGATTATTTTGAAGACGTCTTGCAGTCCACGGAGACGGCGCAGGAGCAGCGCGACGCCCTCAAAAAGGCCGCGGACAGCGGGATGATGACCACCAACAATGGGAAGAAGCGCAAGTACAAGGTGCGCACCACGGGCATCCGGCGCGGCTGGGGCGCGAATACCTTCTTCTATAAGCATCTGTGTGAGGCGCGGCGCAGAAGCCGCATCCCGTTTGTGGATTCAAACACGATTATCTTGGTGCTGGTCAACCTGGGCATGGCGTTTATCCTCTCGCATGTTTGGAGCGAAGAGGGGGACGTGATGCCGGCGGGCCTGATGATGATTATTGGGGCAGCGTTTAGCTGTTATATCCTGTTTTTCCTGAATGCCGCGGGCGCATGGATGCAGGAACTGATGAAGCCCTATATCTATTTGGTCCCGGCCAGCGGCTTTACCAAGCTGGTGTGGGCGGCAATGTCCACCATGCTCAAGCCGGTGGTGGACGGCGTGATTGTATTCGCGATATTGGGCATCTACGCACAAGCAAACCCGTTGACCGTCCTTTTATGTATCCTGGTGTATGCCAGTATGGGCGTGTTGTACATTGCGGGCAGCGTCCTTTCCGACCGCATTCTCGGCACGGTGGCGAACAAAGGGCTGATTATGATATTGTACATGCTGATTTTGTTGCTGTTGGTTTTGCCGGGCGTGGGGATTTCCCTGGTCCTGCTGCTCACGATGGGCGATTTCCTGCCCGCGATCGTCATCGGGATGCCGGTGGTGCTCTGGAACCTGGCGGTTTCGGCCGGTGTGTTTGCCCTTTGCCGGAACAACCTGGAGAATGTGGAGTTGACCAATTCCCTGTAACTCCCAGGCGGACGCATGGCGTCTTTCGCGCCTACGGCGGACCTCCGGTCGGGACGCGGACGCACGGCGTCTTTTCGCGGACCTCCGGTCAGGACGCGCCTACGGCGTTCCCTACAAAAGGAAACTGCAAGGAATTTGCTTGCCACTCCATACGGGGAAGGCTCTACAGAAGCAAGCCAATCGCTTTACAAAAGCGAGAAAGGAAGAAATCCAACGTTCCCACACGACATCCGGAAAACAGCAGCGAAAAACACAGAAAGCCCCAACCCTGGGAACTCCCGGGGTTGGGGCCTTACCGTTATCGGGAAGAAGCCTTCCCTTTTATTTCGATGTCCAGTCCACGATTACGCAATCGTTACCGTGCAGTGCTTTGTAGCGTTCTGGCCCGGCAGGGTGGTGTAAACGCCCGTGCTCTGGCCCGGCGTGCCGATGGCATAGACTCTGTAGTAGTAGTCGTTGCCGATCTTCGCCACGAACTGCGTCTTCAGCACATCGCCGTTGCCGACCGTGAAGCCCGGCGTCATGGCGTTGCCGTTGACCACGGTCATCTTGAAGCAATACGCCTGGCCGTGCTTCAGCGTGAAGTTCACCGTCGTGTCGGAAACCACATAGGCATTCGCCGCCACGCTCTGGCCTGCGGATACCACGCCCGCTGCACCGTACGCATTGCCAACGTTCGCGGACGTGCTGCCGCCGGAGCTGCCGGCGTTCGAACCGCCGTTGTTCACTTCCACCAGGTTGGCCTTCGCTGCATGCGCCTGTGCGACCGCGTTGTCTACAACCGCCTGGCCCTCTTCTGCGTCGAGGGTCTCGTCCGCCAGCAGGGTCTTCAGGTTCGCAATCGAAGCGGCAACCGCTGCATAGCTCGTTGCCGTGTAATCGGAAGCGTCCAGTGCTTCGAGCTCGTTCAGCAGAGCTTCCAGTTCGCTCTTATCCGCCTTCTTGCGGAGCGCTGCCATGGCCTCGGTCAGCGTCTGTGCCGCCGCGTCGATCGTCGCCTGCGCGTCGTCCTTCGTCAGCGCCTTTGCTGCATCGAGCGCTGCCTGGAATGCCTCCTGTCCGTCCGGCAGGTACTTGCCCTCTGCGATCTCCGCCGCTACTTCTTCCGCCTTCTCGATCAAGTCGTTCAGGCTGTTCCGATCGGAGGCGCGCACCAGGCCCTCCGCTGCGTTCAGCAGGCCGTCGTATGCCTTCGTGACGTCCGCTTCCAGCGGCTCGCCGTCTGCGATCACTTCTGCTGCCTGCGCCATTGCGCCGGCAAATGCCGCCCAGCTGTCGCTCGTGAAGTCGTCCTCCACCAGGCCGCTCAGCAGGTTATACAGCTCTTCCAGTGCGCTCGTGTCGCCCGCCTGGAAGTCCAGATAGTGGATGACGTTCAGCAGGCCGCTCCAAGCCGCATCGATCTGCGCCTGGGTTGCTGCGTCGTCGGCCAATACCGCTGCCGCTGCGTCGTAAGCCTCCATGAAGGCTTCCTTCGCTGCAGTGACCAGCGAATCGACCGTGCCGTCGTCCACATAGGTCTTCGCATAGTTGTAAGTCTCTTCAAGGATGCGCTTGTCCGTCACTTCGAAGACGAAGTCCAGAGCAATGGAACCATTTTCGACCGTCGCCGTGTAGGTGTAGGAATCGCCGCTGATGAGCTGCGGTTCGCCGCCGTTGATGGTCACGGAGCGGAAGTTCTTGCCCTCCACGCGCGGCGCAAAGGTCAATTCGGCTTCCGTGCCGTCTGCAACGTCCTTCATTTCGAACTTGCCGAGCAGGTCCGCGATCTTCTGCGGTTCGCCGTCCACCGTCAGGGTGACGTCTTTATTGTTGTAGGTCGCCGTCAGGTTCTGCTCTTCCGATGCAGGGATCGGCAGGGCGTCCTGGGAGGTGGTTTCATTGCCGGCCAGCGTGTCTTCAAACAGCAGATAGAATGCCGCTGCGGACCAGCTGAAGTTCTTGGTGTGCAGGCCCTCGCCGGTCTCCGGGTTGTAGTTTTCACGGATGGGGCCGTCGCCCAGCAGGCCTTCCGTATTGTCGAACAGGCGGTAAGCCGCTTCTCTGGCTTCGTCCTCATAGCCGTAGTTCTGCAGGGCCTCTACCGCGTACAGCGCCTGATCCAGCCAGACCGGGCCTCTCCAATAGGTGCTCGGGCTGTACTTGTCGTTGTCCGCAGAAGCGGTTGGGAACGGAACCGGACGGTAGAATTTGTCCTCGTCCAGCATGTTTTCGGCAACGCGCGCAGCCTTTTCCGGCGTGGCGAGCTTTGCCCACAGCGGGAGCCAGCCCTCAGTGCCCTTGCCGCGGTTGACCAGCAGTTTCTTTTCGCTGCCGTCTTCGTTGGTCTGGAGGTCGTAGTAGAAGCCGGTCTCCTCATCGAACATGTTCGTGTTGATGTAATCGCGGACGTATGCCGCTTCCTTTTCGTACTTGGCAACGTCTTCGTCGTAGCCGAGCACTTCTGCCATGGACATCAGGAACGCTTTCTCCGCATAGAGGTAGGAGTTCAGGTCCACGGATTCCTGGTTGATGCTGTAGCCGACGATTTCATTATCGGCATTGCGCACCGGGAAGACATGCACGCCGATGTCGTCCGGGCCGTTGCCCTCTTTGTCAAAGCGGGTGGCGTTGTCCATGCCGCTTTCCCATGCAGCTGCCTCGATGATGGCGTCCTCGTCAAAGAGCGGTTCGTCGTTCTCGTCCAGCAGGATGTTGCCCTCGCGGTCATACTGATAGTGGGAATCGTGCACCATGGCGCCGTATTCCGCAATGCCGTTGTGGTCGACGTCGCGGTTGGTGTACCACCAATTGTGGTAGGCGACCAGCTTCGGATACATCTCTTCCAAGAAGGCCACGTCGCCCGTCTGGCGGTAGATGTTGTAGACCGCCCATGCCGCCAATGCTGGTTTGGAGTTGCGTTCGTTCCAGTTGCCGCTGTCGCCGCCGCGCTCCGGTCCAAGGTTGTAGAAGATGCAGTCAACGATCGTGCCAGCGTCCTGCGGGCGGACCGGGTCGTCCGGGGTGATCTGATAATCGAAGTGTGCGCGGATATTATCCTCTGCGGCCTCAGGGTTGAAGCGGGCCATACCGGTCGCCTGTTTCCAGGAATCCCAGCCCCACAGGCCGATGAACCACTGGTAGGATTTGGACGGGACAATGCCGCCGTGCTGCAGGGCGCCCGCCGCGCTGATCCAGTTGGTCATCAGGGTTTCGATAGCTTTCACAGCCGCGTTTTTGTACGCCTGGTCCACGTCCGCGTTGTCGATGGTATCGACATAGCCCTGCCAACGCTCGCTGTTTTCCACAAAGTAGCCGTCGCCGCTGGCCAGCATGTCCGCGGTTTTGTCCGCTTCCTCTGCGGCCTCTTCGTCCGTGAAGGTAAAGCTCTGCGTCTGGTAGGTCACATAGGGCTCGTCCGGCTCCACGGTGATGGGCGCTTCGAATGTGCTTTCATAGGAGAGCGCATCCTCGGAGACCTCCGTTGTGACCGGCTGGTCAAAGCGGATGTTAAACCTGTTTTCCTCTGTGGTCATGTAGCTCCAGATCTCGCGGATGGTTTGGAAGTTTACGGCTACGCCGTCCTCCGTGGCCTCCAGAGAGGTTCCGGAGGGGGAACCATACGCGTCGTATGAGTCAAAGATGGAGCCGGTCTGCTTGAGGTTCAGCTCCAGCGCCTCGTCCGTCTTATTGTCGATGGTGGTACGGATTAAAGCGGTGCGGTCGCTGGCGAAGATCAATTCGAGCTTGAGGTCGATGTCCTCCATGGCATAGCCCTGCACCAGCTTGCCGGGATAGGCGTTGACGGTCGCTTCTGCATCCGCCAGGTCATAGGTCGTGCCGTCCGTTCCCTCAATTACCCATTTGCCGATGCAATCCGAGAGATTCACCGGGTATTCTTCCGCGAGGATCACCGGGCCGGCAAAGCCGCCGTAGGCATCGGTGTTGTCCTGGGTGTGCAGGTAGTAACCGTGCCAGGAACCCAAGTCACAGAAATTGTTGTATTTGTTCGTGCTGTAGTCACCATAAATCTGTGTGGTGGGAACAGCGGTCATGTCCAGCACATTGGCATAGCCGATCGGTTCCGGGGCAAGGATCGAATCCTCCTGCGCTGCCGCGGCCGCAAAAGCGCCGCCTGGAATTGTGCCCGCAACAAGTGTGGCACACAGGAGCATTGCAAGTGCAGAACGGTGCAGTTTTTTCATGAGACTTCCTTCCTTTCAAAATGTTTCGATCTGCGGGAATCGCTGGGTCCCCAGCAAGCGCTTGGAGAGGGCGCCGCGCCTCTTCCCGCTGGAGGCGGCAGGGATCGGTTGGATGGCCTCCCTTCTTTTGAAAGATTTCCAAAAATAAAAAACCCTATAAAAGAATTTCAGGCAGAACGATCCATATCTTAATAAAGGCGAAACGAAATATGTGAACAGATGAATGTTTAATAGTATATTAACATTTACAAATTGTAAAGTAAAGAATACTCGTGCATAATATATAACCATTCTTTTTGTTATATTGCATAAATTCTGATCGCATATTGATTTATAAAGCAGTTTTTGATAATATTATATGAATAGAAAAATTTATGGCGGGATGTTGGGCGGCCAGCAGGCCAAGCGCCCCAGGAAACCGTTGCCACAGAGGGAAAAAGGGCTTGTAAAAAATTTTTCAGAAAAATTGAAAAAAACGCTTGCATTTTCAAATATCCTGTGCTATTATATGGGAGTCGCCAGTGAGGACGACAAGAATTGAATAGTTGGTGTCGATGACGATGAGGGTCCACCCGTTCCCATCCCGAACACGGAAGTTAAGCTCATTAGTGCCGAAGATACTTGGCTGGCGACGGCCCGGGACAATAGGAAGGCGCCAACATCAAAGCAGTCACCCAATAGGGTGGCTGTTTTTTTATAATTTCATATGCTTTTTTGCCGTTTTTGCGCAGCCGCGCCAGATCTGCGTGGCGCAATTGCGTGCCGGGCGCATGTTCTGCAACAAACCGGAAACAACATCCATGCAGAGGTTTTGTAGATCCCCTTGTTTTTTTGCACGGTTTTCTATATAATGTTATTTAGCGCTTTAAAGCATAAAGTAATAAAAGTACAGACAGGAGTGATCGTATGATTATTGTCATGAAACACGGCTCCACCCAGGAGAACGTTGATAAAATCGTAGAAGTCCTGAAGGCACACGGCCTCGGGGCAAACCTTTCCACTGGCGCCCAGGCGACCATCATCGGCGTGCTGGGCGACAAGAGCAGGCTGGCGGACGCCAACCTGGAATTGATGGACGGCGTGGAGAAGTGCGTGCCCATCATGCATTCCTATAAGCTGGCCAGCCGGGAGATGTGCCCGGATGGGCGCGTTGCAGAGGTGGGCGGCCAGAGGATCGGCGGGAAACAGCTGGTCCTGATGGCGGGTCCCTGCGCGGTCGAGAGCGAGGAACAGATCCTGGAGGCGGCCCAAGGGGTCAAGGCAGCGGGCGCAACATTCCTGCGCGGCGGCGCGTATAAGCCGCGCACCTCGCCGTATGCGTTCCAGGGCATGGAGGACGAGGGCTTCAAGCTGCTCCGCAAGGCGGCGGACGCCACGGGCCTCAAGGTCGTCAGCGAAGTGATCTCCCATGACCAGATCGACACGGCGGCCAAATACTGCGATATGTTCCAGGTGGGCGCGCGCAACATGCAGAATTTCCGCCTGCTGCGCGAGATCGGCCGCTCGAAGGTGCCGGTGCTGCTCAAGCGCGGCATCGCCTCCACGATTGAGGAATGGCTGGACGCTGCCGAATACATTATGAGCGAAGGCAATTATAATGTTGTATTATGCGAACGCGGAATCCGTACCTTTGAAACCGCCACGCGCAATACGCTGGATGTCTCCGCGGTGCCGGTGGTCAAGGAGCGCAGCAGCCTGCCGATCATCATCGACCCCTCCCATGCGGCGGGGAAATCGCGCTACATTGAAAGCCTGTCCCTGGCGGGGATCGCTGCCGGGGCGGACGGCCTGATTATCGAAGTGCATCCGGAGCCGAAGGTCGCCATGAGCGACGCGGCCCAGCAGCTCACCATTCCGGAATACCAGGCGTTGGTCAAAAAGGTTGGCGCAGTGGCCGCCGCCGTGGGAAGGGAACTGCCCTGCTGAGCGGCCGCAGGGGCTGGCTGCGGCTTTGGAATGCCTTCCAAGCGGGCGGCGGCTCCATAAAGCGGGGGAAGTTTTCCACAGGATGGGCGTTCTCGGTGGAAAACAAAGCCGCTCTGGGATTTCCGGGGAAATAGTTTCCCGGGGAATAAACTTTAGACGAAGGAACCATGGAATGGCAATCGATGAAACGGGCCCCGTTCTCCCAAGTGGAGGGCGGGGCCCGTTTTGTGCATTTCCGGCAGAGTTGTCCGCACGGAAAGCGCCTGCGGGATGCGCGCAACCCGGTCAGCCCATTTCGCCCAGCGTCAGCCCTTCAAAAAAGCAATCGTAGCTGCAATGGTAGATCTGATGCAGCGCAACCAGCAGGCGGATCGGGATATTCAGCTCGCCGGTTTCGTAGCGGGAATACAGGCCCCGCGTGGTGGAAAGGCCGAGGATGCCCAGCCGGGCCACCAACTGGTCCTGTGTCAGCCCGTTCGCCTTTCGGAGGCGGCGCAGGTTGTTTCCCATGTTGAGATCGGCCTTTAATTTTTCCATCAGGAGCCCTCCTCTGCGGCCATTTCCCATATACAAGGATGCGTATCTATGTTATGCTAAATAAGAAATAAACGCAAGCGGAAGGGCAGGGGGCAGCGATGCGCGCCGGACAGAAGGGCCATTACAAGAATGGTTGCTTTATGGGGCACCGGGATGCACCCGATGGGTTGTATCCCCTGCTGCGCAAGGAAGTGGAGAGGCACATCCTGCAATACGGGGTGAACCGCTTCTTTGTCGGCACCTACGGCAATTTTGACCGCATGGCGGCTTCCGTGTTGGGGGAGATCAAAGCGCGGTATCCGCACATCCGCTTCTATCAGATGCTCGCCTATCCGCCGGAGCAGGAGTGGATGGAACTGCCGCCCGGCTGCGAACGCGCCGTCTATCCAAAGAAGCTGGCCCGGGTCCCGGAGAAGGCGGCGATCCCGGTTCTGAACCGCATGGTGGTGGACGCCTCCGACTACGTGATTGCCTATGTCTACCGCGTTTCCAACGGCGCCTATCAGACATGGAAGTATGCCCGCCTGCGGGAACAGCGGGGATTGCTTTGCATAAACAACCTGGCGGAATTTTGAACGGGATAGGGGTTTTATCTGGAACCATCATGTGAAAAATGCCATGCAAATGTAGGAACGTTCCTGCGTTTGCATGGCATTTTTCCTTATATTGAGGGGGAAAACGGGCGGCTGGGACGCGCTTTTGGGAGGCCGGCCAAAAAAGGAAGAGCGGAATGGTCTGCTAAAATATTGTAAATTCCGGTTTTGTTATCGTAAAGACTTTAAAAACCAAACCGGATACAATAGAGACAACGAAAGGGGAACGGCCCCGGGGAGGCGGAGAATCCGGCCGGCCCAAATCAAACAGTCAAAGTTACATAGGAGGAACGATCTATGAAAATGAGAAGATTTGCAGCAGCTATCCTTTCCGTATTGATGTTTAGCGCATGTGTGACCGGATGCGGAAGCACGGAAGAAACCCCCGCAGCAACCGACGGCACCGCTTCGACCGAGAGTACAAGCGATACGAACGCAGGCGGCGAGGACGACGGGAAATTGAAGGTCGGCTTTGCACAGATCGGCCAGGAATCCGGCTGGCGCGACGCGGAGACCGCTTCCATCCAGTTCTATGCAGGCCAGAATTTGGATACCATCGATTTCAAATTTGCAGATGCACAGCAGAAACAGGAAAACCAGATCAAAGCAATCAAATCCTTTATCGATATGGGCGTTGACGTCATCGGCTTGGCGCCGGTGGTAGAGACCGGTTGGGACGCCGTATTCACCGAGGCAAAGGACGCAGGCATCCCGATCATCCTGGTAGACCGTATGGCGGACGTCCCGGAAGACCTCTATGCAACGTTCATCGGCTCTGACTTCATCGAAGAGGGCAAGAACGCAGCCGACGAAATGGCGAAGCTGATCGGCAACAGCGGCAAGATCGTACAGCTCGAAGGCACCGTGGGCGCCTCCTCTGCAAACGACCGCAAGAAGGGCTTTGAGGATCAGATGGCGGCGGAATATCCGGACATCGAGATCATCGCATCCCAGACCGGCGACTTCACCCGCGCAAAGGGCAAGGAAGTCATGGAGTCCTTCCTCAAGACCTATGGTTCTGAAATCAAGGGCGTTTATGCGCACAACGACGATATGATGCTCGGCGCGATCGAGGCCATCAAGGAAGCCGGCCTCAAGCCCGGCGAGGACATCAAGACCGTTTCCTGCGACGGCGTCAAGGCGATCTTTGAAGCAATGGCTGCCGGCGAAGCAAACGTCACCATCGAGTGCAACCCGCTGCTCGGCCCGGTCTTCTTTGAGACGGCGCAGAAGCTTGCAAACGGCGAAACCGTTGAGAAATGGATCAAGTCCGAAGAGGGCATCTTCCGTCAGGAGACCGCCGCAGAAGACATCAAGACCCGTGTCTATTAATTTGATTTCTCCTTCACTTTCTTTCTTCTTCATTTTATAAATTTTACCGATTCTGTGAAATCCGCCCCGCCTGTTGAGACGGAGGCGGATTTTGCATATCAAAAGGAGGGGCTGCTATGAGCGGCGAAACGGCATTGATCCAAATGTCGCACATATCCAAGACATTCCCCGGCGTCGTCGCGCTCGACGACGTGCAGTTTACATTGCAAAAAGGGGAGATCCATGCGCTGCTGGGCGAAAACGGCGCAGGGAAATCCACGCTCATCAAGGTTCTCACGGGCGTCGAAGAGCGCGACGGAGGGACAGTGCTGCTGGAGGGAAAGGAAATTTTCCCCAAGACCCCGCAGGAGGCCCAGGACGCCGGCATCAGCACGGTGTACCAAGAGGTCAACCTGTGTCCCAACCTCTCGGTGGCGGAAAATGTCTATATTGGACGCGAACCCAAAAAGGGCGGGCGGATCGATTGGAAAACCATCAACACGCGCTCCAAGGAGCTTTTGGAGCGGTTTGACCTACAGATCGACGTGACCAAAACACTCGATTCCTATTCTGTGGCAGTGCAGCAGATGGTGGCCATCGCGCGCGCGGTGGATATCTCTGCAAAAGTGCTGATCTTGGACGAACCGACGTCCAGCTTGTCCACGCTGGAGGTGCAGAAGCTGTTTGAGATCATGCGGATGCTGAAAAAGCAGGGGATGGGGATCGTTTTTGTCACCCACTTCCTCGACCAGGTGTATGAGGTATCGGACACCATCACCGTGCTGCGCAACGGCGGCTATGTCGGTACATACGCCACGGCGGACCTCCCGCGCGTGCAGCTGGTCGCCAAGATGATCGGCAAGGAATACGCCGACCTCAACCAGCGCTTTGTCAACGAAGAGGCCGCAAAGACGGAAAAAGAAACCCTGCTGTCCCTCAAGGATGCCAGCGGCGCGGGCACGATCGATTCCATCTCGCTCGACGTCCACAGCGGGGAGGTGCTGGGGCTGTCCGGCCTGCTCGGGTCGGGCCGCTCGGAAATTGTGCGCCTGATCTTCAGCGTGGACCGTCTCAGCGGCGGTGAGATGGTGCTCAAGGGCGAACCCATCCACAACCGCAGCCCGTTGGGCGCGATCCGCAAGGGTTTCTCCTTCTGCCCGGAAAACCGGAAGACGGAGGGCATCATCGGGGATCTGAGCATCCGGGACAACATCATCCTGGCGCTCCAGGCAAAGCGCGGCATGGTCAAGGCCATCTCTAAGGCGGAAGCGCAGAAGCTCGCCGACGAATACATCGAAAAACTGGAAATCAAGACGCCGTCCGCGGACCAGCTCATCAAGAATCTCTCGGGCGGCAACCAGCAGAAAGTCATTTTGGCGCGCTGGCTGGCTACCAACCCAGACCTGCTGATGCTGGACGAACCCACCCGCGGCATCGACATCGGCACAAAGGCGGAGATCCAGAAGCTGGTGGTCCAGCTTGCGGAGCAGGGCATGGCGGTTATCTTTATTTCCTCGGAAATTGACGAGATGCTGCGCTGCTGCGACCGCATGGTCGTTTTGCGGGACAAAAAGAAGGTCGCGGAGCTGAACGGGCAGGAGATCTCGGAAGCGGCGATCATGCATTATATTGCGGGAGGTGCGGAGAATGAACCTGCTTAAAAAATGGAGCAAGGCGCAGGTGTTCTGGCCCATTGTGATCTTCCTGTTGATCCTGCTGGTCAATGGGATCGTCTCGGGCGGCGCGTTCTTCGAGATGAAGATCGTGGAAGGGCATCTGTATGGCAGAATTATTGACATTTTGCGGAATGGTAGTAAACTTATGTTGTTAGCCACCGGCATGACGTTCGTTTTGGCCACCGGGGGGACCGATATTTCCGTCGGCTCTGTGATGGCCATCAGCGGCGCGATCGCGTGCAGTATTGTTGCAAATGGCGGTAACGTGGCCGTCGCAGTGTTGGTGGCGATTTTGGCAGGAGTTGTAGCAGGGGCATGGAATGGGATGCTGGTCGCGAAGGTCAAAATTCAGCCCATCGTCGCAACCATGATCCTGATGGTGGCGGGCCGCGGCATTGCGCAGCTCATCACCAACGGTAAAATCATTACCATCAATTCGGATTCTTATTATTTTATCAACGGCGGCTATATTTTGGGCCTCCCGTTCCCGATTTTCATCGTGGCGTTTGTCGTGCTTATCGCCATGCTGTTCACCAAAAAGACCGCCTTCGGCCTGTTTTTGGAGTCCACGGGCATCAACCCGGTGTCCAGCCGCTTTGCCGGCATCAACGTGGACCGCATCAAATGGCTGGTCTATACCTTCTGCGGCGTGATGGCGGCGGTTGCCGGCCTGATCGAGAGCGCGGGCATCAAGGGCGCGGACTGCAACAATGCGGGCCTTTTGATCGAGATGGACGCGATCCTGGCGGTCGCAATCGGCGGCACATCCCTGAACGGCGGGCGGTTCTCCATCCCGGCGAGCCTGGTTGGCGCGCTGATTATCCAGAGCATCACCACGTCTATCTATGCGATGGGTGTTGCCCCGGAGGTCACGCTCGTGGTCAAATCGCTGATCGTTGTCTTTATCTGCCTGTTCCAATCCAAGGCGTTTAAGGATATGCTCAAGAGGCGGTTCCTGTCCCGGAAGGCGGTGAGCCAGGCATGAGAGAGACGAGTGGAAAGAAGAGAACGTTCCGGATCAAGAACATTTCCCTGGCAATCACCACTGTGCTGTTCCTAGTGCTGTTCGGCGCTGGGTCGGTTGCATACGACAACTTTTTCTCGTTCTCAACGTTCTTCAATCTGTTTAACGACAACGCGTATCTGATGATCGCTTCCATCGGGGTAACGTTTGTGTTGCTGACGGGCGGCATCGACATTTCCATTGCATCGACCATTGCGTTTACGTGCGTGTTTTCCGCGTTTTTGCTGCGGCTTGGCTGGACCCCGCTGATCGTGATCCCGCTGGTCCTGTTGATCGGCCTGGCGTTTGGCGCGCTGATGGGATACATGATCCACTATTTCAAGCTTCAGCCGTTCATTGTCACGCTGGCGGGCCAGTTCTTCATGCGCGGCATGTGCGCGGTCATCAGCACGGAGTCCATCCCGATTTCGGATGAATTCTACAAGACCATGGCCCTGACGAAGGTCACTTTGTTGGGCGGCAGGATCTATTTCTACGTGTTTATCGCCATCGTGGTGTTGCTGGTTTCGCTGTTCGTGTTGAAATTCACGCGGTTTGGCCGCACGGTCTACGCGGTGGGCGGCAACGAGCAGTCCGCCATCCTGATGGGCCTGCCCGTGGCGCGCACCAAGGTCGCTGTGTATGCGATCAGCAGTTTTTGCGCGGCGCTGGCCGGTGTGGTGTTCAGCTTCTATACGCTGGCGGGCTATTCCCTGCAGAACATGGGCCTGGAGCTCGATGCGATTTCCTCCTCCGTCATCGGCGGCACGCTGCTGACCGGCGGCGTGGGCAACGTGATCGGCACGACGGTCGGCGTCCTGATCCAGGGCGTGATCCAGACCATCGTGACTTACCAGAATTTGAACACCTGGTGGACCAAGGTGACCATCGCGGCGCTGCTGTGCATCTTCATCGTGATCCAGAGGGTGATCGCCATCCGCGCGGAAAAAGCAAAGGGGACCGCAAACTAAAGCCGTTGCTTCCTTTCAAAGAATCCATATCCGATACGAAACAGGGGCCCGAAGGAACCCATCGTATTGCCATCCCTGGCGGGAGGCCCTGCGCCGCCCGCCAGGGGTATTGTGCTTTCTGCCATGTGCTGTAAAACCGCCATCTGAACAACGGATGATCCAAATGCGAGAGAATGTTGAGGTGCATGCAGATGCAAAGACAAACAAGGAAAACAAAGGCCCCGTGGGCGGTGCTGCTCGCCCTGTTCCTGCTGGCAACAGCTGTGTTCCCCACAGCGGCGTGGGCGAGCGCGCAGCAGGACCCCTCCGCTTCGGAAGAGGTCAGTTATCTGGATACGGTGTCCGTCAGCCCGGATGCGGACCTGGAGGAAGGCAACATAGAGATCCTATACTATTTCTACAACCGGTGCCTTTCCTGCGACGAGGAAGCAACCATTGAGGAAAATATCCTTGGGATGCTCAAGAAGGATTTCCCAAACGTCACAGCGGACCTCACGATCAAAAATGTGGCGGAAGAGGAAAACCTGGAGGCCCTGCGCCAGGCCCTGATCGACAGTGGGGTTGGGGAAGAAAAACTGATGCAGCATCCGATCGTGTTCATCGGCGACCAGGTGCTGATCGGCTCGCAGGAGCTGGGGGAAAAGTTCCAACCGGCGGTGGCGGCGTATCTGGAGGAACAGCGCGCTGCTGAGGACGAATCGGTCACGATCCAATACCTGTATGCGGAGGGCTGCTCCGAGTGCGAACAGGTGACGGAATTCCTGGATGGGATCACGGCCGTCGAAGTGCAGAACGAGGATGGTTCGGTCGAAGAAAAGCCCCTGCGCGTGGAGCGCATCGACGCGGGCAATATTGCGGACATCGAAGAGATCAATGCGCTTTACAGCGAGCACCAGGTCAAGCCGGAGGAGCGGCGTGTGCCAATTGTGTTATATGATGGAGGTTATTTCGTCGGCTATGAAAATATCCAAAAGAACTTGATAAATGCGCTAAAAAATGGTAATCTTAGTTATAATGACCAAGCCTTTGCAGAAGGGGCGGAGGAATCCCTCTCGGGGGCCAATTTGTTTTGGGTAGCCCTGTCCGGGCTGATCGGGGGGCTGTCCCCCTGCTCCATGTCGCTGGTCCTTCTGCTGTTTTCGCTGCTGATTGCCGATAAGCAAAAGGTACTGAAGGCCGGGTTCGGGTTCATCCTGGGCAGGATCATCCTGTATTTCCTGCTGGGGACCGTGTTCTTCGGCCTATTGCAGGCAATCGACCGGTCGCTCTTTTCGGGGATCAATACCGTGGTAGCCGTGTTGGTGGTTGTCATCGGGTGTTTGTTTGCCGTCCTGAGCTTTATCGATTTCCTGCGCACAAAGAACGGGCGCGCGGGAAAGGCGATTTTGCAGTTCACCCCGCGCATGAAGGATTTTTACCGCAGGACCGTTGAGAAACTTTCCACAGGGAAAGCTGTGTTTATTGCCGCCATGTTGGCAGGCGCGGTCATCGCGGTTGGGGAATTCCTGTGCACGGGCCAGCTGTTTGCGGCGACCGTCCTCTACTATTTTGATGCCAGTGCAGGAAATATGATGGTGGGGGCCCTCATATTCCTGCTTTATACCGTGATGCTTTCCCTGCCCGCAGTTGTGGTAACGCTTTTGATCTATAAGGGGAAGCAATATTTAGACATTGCGGCGAAATTTGCCGGAAAAGAGCACCTCATCAAGCTTGTGATGGCGGTCCTTTTCCTGGGCTTTGCCGCGTTGAGCGCCTACCATCTGTGGGGCGCCTGATGTCCCGCCGCATCGCTTCCAAAGGGCGGCGTAGCGGAAGCATAGAGCAGCCCCTGTGAAGATCCTCCGGTTTGGGACGGGGGTTTACTGGGGGCGGGCGCATGGCTGCACGCAGAGGCGGGGCGTCTTTTCAGGACATTGCTGTATGCGCCGGCAAGGGCAAGTTAGCCCGATACCGGAGGTCTACAGAAACCAATTGTGTCAGGTCCTTTTGGGGCTGGAGAAATGGGGTGGGAGACAAACTAGAGGGAGCAAAGGTTATTCAAGAAAAAGAAGGAGGATTCAAGTGAAAAGGTTTACAAAATTTGCCACAGCCCTATCGACTGCCTTTTTGATGGCAGCGGTTTTGGCAACGGGCGCCAGCGCGCACGACAACGGGGCTGCCCAGACGCCGCCCATGGGGTGGTCGAGCTGGAACCTCTTCGCGGCCAACATCGATGAGGATCTGATCGTCGATATCGCGGACGCGATGGTGGAGTACAATCTGGATGACGCCGGGTACGAGTATGTCAACCTCGACGACAACTGGCAGTCGTCCGAACGCGATGTCAACGGGAGATTGCAGTTTGACCCGATCCGCTTCCCGCACGACGGCAACTGGCTGTCGGGGCAGATCCACGACAGAGGGCTGAAGATGGGCCTGTATACGTCCAACGGCCTGTACACCTGCCAGGACCTGCCGGCCTCCGAGTTCCGGGAGCTGAGCGACGCGACGAGCTTTGCAAATTGGGAGATCGACTTCTTCAAGTACGATTATTGCCACAATGTGCAGCTCTCCCCCACGGCATATGGCATTTACGGCCTGGATGTCGCAAAGCCGTATGCGCCGGGCACGGAAGTTTATGAGTATTCCTATAGAGACGCGGAGCTGGAAGGCACCGCCTACATCTCTGGCGACCACATCGACGGCCTGGGTGAAAACGCGGGCGCCGCAACTTTCACCGTAACGGTGCCGGAAGATGGTACATATGCGATCAACCTCGACTTCTACAAGAAGCCGTCCAACGAGGACGTGCCGATGTTCGTCGACATCAACGGCGACAGCGCCCATCCGTACCGCATGATGCTGCCGGCCTCCAACTACACCGGCGGCGCACCGGGCAGCCGTGCATCCGCTCTGTTTGAGCTGAAAGCCGGCGAAAACACCCTGCGGTTCTACAACCCGATCCGCAGCTCCAACCGCGACTACGACACCGCCCGCTATAATTACAAGTTCATGAGCACGAACCTGATGCAGGCGACGGAGAAGTATGCAGAGGAGAACGGCAAAGAAAACCGCCCGATCACGCTGGAAATCTGCGAATGGGGCGGCCGCCAGCCTTGGGTCTGGGGCGGCGAAACCGGCAACATGTGGAGAACTACCGGCGATATCGCGGCCAACTGGAACTCCATCTCCAGCATCTACGATACCAACGTAGAGCTGTATAAGTATGCTGGCAAGTACGGCAAAGAAGAGGGCGACAACAACTACGGCTGGAACCATCCGGATATGTTGGAAGTCGGCGTCGGTTCTTCCTTGACGTATGACGAGTATGTCTCGCACTTCAGCCTGTGGTGCCAGATGGCATCCCCGCTGATCCTCGGCAACGACCTGCGGACGCTCGACGAGCATCCGGAAATCCTCGAAATCATCACGAACGAAGACGCCATTGCGGTCGACCAGGACCCGACGGCCATCCAGGGCATCCGCTATCGCGATGAAGGCGATTTCGAGTACCTCGTAAAGCCTCTGACCGACGGACGCATTTCCCTGCTTATGTTCAACCGCTCCAATTCTGCGGCGACCATGACCCAGGAAATTTCCCAGATCGGCGAACTGCTGAAAGAAAAAGACGAGTACTACTATGACAACTACTACAAGCTCGACAACACCTATGTATATCATCTGAAGGACGTCTGGGAGAAGGACGAAGACGGCAACAACATCGAGTTTGACTCCCCGGTTGCCACCGCATCCGTCCCGGCGCACGGCGTCAAGATGTACATCATCGAACCCAATGAGAACGTCCAGGAAGGCGCTTACATTGTTGGCGAACTCGACGACAGCAACCTGAGAAGCGGCGAGAGTGCAATCCTGACAGCGCGCTTTGTCAACGGCGGCGCAACGAAGGTTGACACCGTCGGCATCAGCCTCGACCTGCCGGAAGGCTTCACCTCCAAGGCGCTCTCCTCCACCGTGAGCAGCGACCTCACCACGGGAGAAAGCTTTACTGTCCAGTTCCGCGTCACCGCGGGCGATGTGCCCATGACCAATGAACCGATCACGGTCAAGGCACTTTTGACGTATGAAGGCTCCAACCAGCCGGTCACCGTGACGTTCGATACGATGATCACTGTGCAAGCGGCAGCAACGGGCGACCCGCTGCCGGACGGCCCGTTGACCACCGAAAACTGGGTATCCGGAACTGCCGGCTGGGGCAACATCCAGCAGGACCGCTCCATCAACGGCAACCCGCTGACCATCAACGGCACCACCTATGAGACCGGTATCGGCACGCATGCGCCTTCCGAGCTGGTATACTACATCGGCGGACGCAACGTAGAGTTCACCGCACTGGTCGGCTCCGATGCAGATTCCGGCAACAGCGGCGACATTACCTTCCAGGTCTATGGCGACGACGACCTGCTGTATGACAGCGGTGAGATGGATTGGCATGACGATGCGAAGTCCGTCGCTGTGAAGCTGATGGGTTACGATTACCTGCGCCTGGTCGTCGACTCGGGCGGCAATATGGACTTTGACCACGCGGACTGGATCAATCCGCGAATCGATTCCTATGATCCGGAAGTGCTGGCAGACGATGTATTGACCATTGCGAACGCTTGGTCTGCGAACAGCTACTGGAGAGACCCGGCGGACGGCAAGAACATGGACGGCGGCTCCATGATCCTGGACGGCGTGAACTATGACCGCCCGGACGGCGGCTTCCAGGTGAACCCGCCCAGCGAGGTTGTGTATTACCTGAACGGCGCGTCCGGCGTCTTTACCACGAAGATCGGCATCGGCGATGAGGTGGAGGACGACGCCAACGGCGCTACCGTAAATTATAAGATTTACGGAGACGATGAACTCCTCTTTGAACAGTATATGGATGCCACTTCGGAATCCGTTGACGTTGAACTGCCGATGGCAGGCTATGATTTCCTGAAACTGGTTGTGGAAGAAGTAGACAGCACCGAATATGACCACGCTTGCTGGGTAGAGCCGCGCTTCACCACCTCTACCGAGCCGCTGGCGGCTTTGATCGCAGAGGCGGAAGAGCTGTTCAACACAACGGACAACGTCACGGACGAAGCAATCGAATTGCTCCAGAACGCGATTGACGAAGCACAGGCGCTCGTCGACCTGGGCAGCGAAGCCAATAAGGACGACATGGCGCTTGCCGCGAAGCAGCTGCGCGTTGCGATGCAGGAATTCACCGATTCCAAGTGGGTTGTCGATAAGGCGGGCCTCTATGGCGCGATTATCATGGCGAAATCCCTGAACGAAGAAGACTATGATGCGGATAAGTGGGCGGCCTTTGAGGAAGTCTATGACGCAGCATATGAAGTGTACTTGGATGAAGAGGCAACGCAGGAAGACGTCAATGCAGCGGAGCAGGCACTGCGCGATGCATTGAAGTCCCTGGACGTGGTCGCCGGCGACCTCGACGGCGATGGCGAACTGACGGATGCGGATATCGAGATGCTCCAGCAGTACATCTTGGGCGACCTGGAACTGACGGAAGACCAGATGGCTCTGATGGACTATGACGGCAACGGTACCGTTGATATCCGTGATATGATCCAGTGGAAGAAAGTCCTGTTGACACAGGCATAAACAGCAAACCATTATGACCCAGGCGGGTAGGCCGCCCGGCATAGTGGATTCGGAAAAGGCATTGACAGGCGTTTGGACCCTTTTGCCTGTCAATGCCTGTTTTCTTCCTTTCGAAAAACAAACTGCATAATTTACGTTTGAATTTTATAGAATTTTATGGATATTACATACAGAAAACTGCTTATCAAACCATTCATTGGACAATTCGGCAGAAAGATTTCTCTGCCTCGAAATACATGACAATGTGGCCATGCAGGATGGGAAGAGGGGTGTAGGCTTTGCGGAAAATAAAGGATATGCTGTTGAATGTGAGTTTGCGGACCAGGATGGTCCTGTCCAATATCGTTGTGGCGCTTATCCCCTTCCTGATTTTTTCCATTGTGAGTGGGTTCGTCTTTCTGGATCATGCCCAGAAGACCGCGGAAGAGCACTCCGTGCAGCTGATCCACCAGGTGAGCAACTCCATGGATGTTTATGTGGAAACCATTGAGAAGATGGTCAATTACATCCAATTGGAATTGCAAGACACGCCTTTTTTCACTATGGAAACCGAAGGCGCCTCTGGCTGGGAGAGCGAAACGGATTATATCCGTTCCGTTTTGGAAAACGTTGCAAATTCCCACCGGGAGGTGGCCGGGATCTTTATCGCGACAAAAGAGGATCTTTATGTCAGCACGGGGATGTCGCGCATTTCGCGCGACCCCTTTCAAAACGAACGGTGGTACCGGGAAGCTTCGGAAAACCCCGAGGAAATCCAGCTTATCAGCGTAGTGACGGGCCGGAATATTGTGACCAACCGCAGCTATAGCATCGACGATGTGTTCTCGCTGGCAAAAGCTGTGCAAGACCCGGAAACCGGGGAAGTGCTGGGGGTGATCCTGCTGGATATCCGCCACGACATTATCCAGAGTTCCATCAACGGCGTCACCATCGGGGAAAAAGGGTTTGTCTTTGTGATGGACCAGGAGGACAATATTGTTTATACGCCCGTCAACGGCATTGTATACCGCGTCAACCCCAAGTGGGTCAAGGCGATGGAGCCCATGTCGGTGCAGATCCAGGGCGGAAGCTACCAGATCCGCAGCGAGCTGTCCCCCTATACCGGCTGGCGGACCGTGGGCGTATTTTCCATGGACGAAGTGATGTCCAGCGTCAATACCATTGTGTACATCCTGTTTACCTGCGTCATCATCTCCCTGGTATTGGTGGTCATCGTTTCCTTTAAATTCAGCCGGACGCTCACAAACCCGATCTTTAAGCTCAAACGCCTGATGAAACAGGCGGAATCCGGCGACCTTACGGTCCGTTTCAATTTCGAACACAACGATGAAATCGGGGAGCTTGGGCAGAGCTTTAACCACATGATTGCGCGCATTGACCAGCTGATCCAAATGGTCTATGTGGAGCAGGAGAACAAGCGGACCGCGGAGATGAAGTCCCTCCAGGAGCAGATCAAGCCGCATTTCCTCTACAATACGCTGGATACCATCAGCTGGATGGCCCGCGACTACGATGCGGAGGATATCGTGCGTCTGGTGGACGCCTTGACAAATATGTTCCGCATTGGCCTGAGCCACGGGAAGGACATCATCACGGTAAAAGAAGAGATCACACACGTTTCCAACTACCTCTATATCCAAAAGATCCGCTATAAGGATAAGCTCAACTATGTGATCCATGTGGACGAATCGCTCTATGCCATCGAGGTGCCCAAGTTGATTTTGCAGCCCCTGGTGGAAAACGCCATTTACCACGGCGTAAAGGCAAAGCGCGGCGGCGGCACCATTACCATCACCGGTGTGCCCGAGGGGGAAAACCTGGTGTTCACGGTCCAGGACGACGGGGCGGGGATGCTCCAGGAGAAAGTGGAGGAACTCAACCGGCGGATGAGCGAGCGCAGTGTGCTGGACGAAAAAAAGAGCTTCGGCCTGTTCTATATCCGGGAACGGATCCAGCTTTGCTACGGAAAGGGGTATGGCGTACATGTGGAAAGTGCCCTGGGCGAGGGGACCCGCGTGACCATTACGCTGCCCCTGTATCAAAAGCCGAAAAAATTTGATGAGGAGTGATGGGAATGTACAAGGTGCTGATTGCGGATGACGAGGAGATTATCCGCAGGGGGATTGCCCATTTCCTGAAAAAGGACCCCGATATACAGGTGGTCGCCCAAGCGGAAGACGGGGAAATGGCCTTGGAACAGGCGATGGAATATCACCCGGATCTGCTCTTTGTAGACATCAACATGCCGTTTTTAAACGGCCTGGATTTTATTGAGAAGCTGAAAACCGTCCAGCCGGACGCCTTGATCCTTGTGATTACCGGCTACGACGATTTTAAATATGCCCAGAAGGCCCTGCGCCTAGGGGTCTTTGACTATCTGCTCAAGCCCATTATGGAGGATACCTTTTATGAGGCGTTGGGCAAGGCAAAAGACCAGCTTGGGCACCGGCAAAAACAGGCCCAGTATCTGGAATGGGCCCGGGCGCTGGTGGAGAAAAACCGGCCGGCGTTGATCGCCGAATTCCTGGAGGGCTGGCTGGACGGCCGCTTTACGGAAGCGGAGATCCAGGAGCGCATTTCTGCCCTTGGGCTGGAACTCCCGGAGCCAGTCGGCGTGACGCTGGTGCATCTTGAGAACAAGGACAATGCGGAAATCGGCGGCGAGTGGGACGAGGACTTGCTGTTCTATGCGGCGGAAAATATGGCGAATGAGGTCTTCCAGACGCTGCGCCCTGTATCCACCTGCCGGAATTCCGCCGGCGAATTGGTGCTGCTCACCGCGGGGGAACCGCGCGCTGTGTGGGAGGCCGCGGGGGAACAGCTCAAACACTTGCTGCAAACCCACCTGCCGGTGGATGTCTTCCTCACCCGGCGCCTGGGGGATACGCTGCAAGGCCTGCCTGCCGCATACGAAGGGGCGTCCGAGGACCTGCGTACCCTGTTGGAGACGCCGCAGCTTGTCCGGGATGCAAAAAAATACATCGAAGAAAACTTTGCCCGGGAGGAATTCTCCCTCACAGAGACGGCGGACTATACGCATGTCTCCCCGCAGCACCTGAGCCGGGTGTTCCGCCAGAGCACGGGCATCACTTTTATGGACTATATCACGCGGGTACGCATCCGCCGGGCGATTGAGCTTTTGCGCGATGACGACCACAAGATGTATGAGATTGCGGAGGCGGTCGGGTACTCCAGCCAGCATTATTTCAGCAGCGCGTTTAAAAAGGTGCTGGGGGTTTCGCCTATGGAGTACAAGAAGAGCTTGCAGAAAAGGGGCGAACCCAATCCATGACCGGCCCAACGGCAGGAATGTAGAAAGGAGGGAATCCGCATGCGGGAACGGATCAAAAAGGCAGGCTACCGGTTGATCGGGAAAGCTGCCTGCGCATGTATCCTGATTTTTGTGTTGCTCTTTACGATCTTCTCCGCGTGTGTGGTAAAGCAGCAGCCAGACCAGATCTCCTATGTGATCGGCGTATCGCAGGCCAATATGCGGGAGCCCTGGCGGTTGGTGCTCACGCAGGAGATCCAGGAGGAAGCTGCCAAACATCCGGACGTGCGCCTGGTCATTACGGACGCGACGGACAACAGCGATAAACAGATCGCGGACATCCAACGGTTGCTGGATTTCGGGGTCGATTTGATGATCGTCTCCCCTTGTGACGTCAAAAAGGTCACGCCGCTGGTGAGCGAAGTGTACCAGTCGATCCCTGTGGTGGTCCTTGACCGCGTGGTGGAGGGGTACGATTATTCCCTCTTTATCGGCCCGGATAACGAACTGATTGGGAAGCGGGCGGGGAAATCCGTGTCTGCCATGCTGGGCGGCAAAGGGACCGTCCTGGAGCTCTGCGGGAGTTCCGTCTCGCAGGCGAGCATCGACCGGAGCGAGGGCTTCCGAAGCGTCATCGAAGAAGCGGGCAACGTCAGGGTGGAGCAGGTGCATGTTGTGAGCGAATCCCGCGACTCCGCGGAGGATATTGTCCGGGCGTTCGGCACGCATCTGCGCGACATCGACGCGATTTTCGCACACAACGATTATATGGCCCTCGGCGCTGCCCGCGCGCTGGAACAGTTGGGCTACGACGATATCCGCATTGTGGGGGTCGATGGGTTCACCGGGGAGAACCGGGGGATCGACCTGGTGCGCCGCGGGCTGATCGACGAGACGATCACCTGCCCAACCGGCGGCAGGGAGGCTGTCCAATATGCGCTGGAGATTTTGCAGAATGTCAGCGGCGTCCCCAAGCAGGTGATCCTGCGGAGCCACAGCATCACAAAGGAGAATGCGGACGAATACGTCGAGAGCCTCAACCGGGTGTATGAAGAGCCCGACCGGATCATCGACGTGGGATATGCACAGGTTGGCACGGAGAGCGCCTGGCGCTTGGCAAACACCCAGTCGATCAAGACCGCGGCCAAGGATTTTGGCATCAACCTGATCTACGAGGACGGCAACCAGAGCCAGGAGCGGCAGATCGAGGCGCTGCGCCGGTTCATTGAGATGGAAGTGGACGTCATTGTGCTAAGCCCGGTTGTAGACAGCGGCTGGGACGAGGTGCTGGAGGAAGCGCAGGACGCGGGGATTCCGGTCCTCCTTTCCGACCGGAAGGTCAGCACACAAAAGGACGATATGTATATGACGTTTATCGGCGCGGACTTCCTGGAGGAAGGGCGGCGTGCCATGCGGTGGTTGGCCGGGACCATGGAAGACCCGTTGGAGCATGTGCGCATTATGGAAATTGAGGGCACCGTGGGGGCGTCCCCTTCAGAGGAGCGCAGCCAGGGGTTCCAGGAGGTTATGCAGGAATACCCCAATTGCCAAATTGTCTATTCAGCCTGCGGGGATTTCACCTATGAGGGCGGGAAACAGGTGGTAGAGGATTACATGGCCTCCCATAAGTGGGACATCGACGTGATCTTCTCCCAAAATGACGATATGGCGCTCGGCGCGGCGGAGGCGTTGGAGGCCCATGGCCTGAAGCCCGGCGTGGACGTCAAGCTGATCTCTGTGGACGGCGCGCGCTCGGCCTTTCAAGCGCTGATCGATAAACGGCTGAACTGTGTGGTGGAATGCAGCCCGCTGCTGGGACCCCAGCTGATGAAGGCGGTCAAGGACTTGATGGCGGGAAAAGAGCTGCCCCTGCGCATTATCACCGACGAAAAGGTCTATACACAGGAGAATGCGCAGCAGTACATCCGGAGCAGGAAATATTGATTTCCGGGGAAAAGGGAAGCGGGATCGCTTCCAGACTTCCCGGCGCGCGTGCCGGAGGGGAAGCCGCGCAAGCTTCCTTATGCCGGGGCGCGCAGCAGCAACCAACTGAGTTTGATAAGGAGGATAAAAAGCATGGTCACACAAGAATTGTTTGGCACGACACGGGGCGGGGTCCCCGTATACCGGTTTTGCATCGAAAATGCGAGCGGGGCGTCCGTGAGCGTGATGAACTACGGATGCACCATCCAGGCAATCCGGGTGCCCGACCGCAACGGGACGTTGACGGACGTCTGCCTGGGGTACCGCACCCTTGCGGAATACGAGCAGAACAATGGGTATCTGGGGGCTGTGGTCGGGCGCCATGGCAACCGCATTGAAAAGGGGATTTTCCAGCTCAATGGGACGGAATACCATCTGGCGGTCAACGATGGGCCGAACCATCTGCACGGCGGGATTTGCGGATTTGACAAGCGCGTTTGGGACGCCAGCATTGAGGGGCAGTCGGTGATGTTCCACCGGCTTTCCCCGGACGGGGAAGAGGGGTATCCCGGCAACCTCGATGTGCGCGTGACGTACACCTTTACCGATGACAACCGGCTGCTCCTGCAATACCGTGCGGAGACCGACGCGGACACCGTGGTCAACCTCACGAACCACTGCTATTTCAACCTGTCCGGCGAGGGGAAGGGGACGATCCGCAACCACATCCTGCGCATTCCGGCGGAATCGTTCACGGAAAACGATGCGGACTGCCTGCCGACCGGCACCGTCCTCTCCGTCGAGGGGACGCCGTTTGACTTCCGGGAGAGCAAGGAAATCGGGCGGGATATGGACGTGGACTGCCCGCAGCTGCGCAACGGGAAGGGATATGACCACAACTTTATCCTGGACGGCGGGGATGGGGAGAAGGTCGCCGCAGAGCTCTATTCGCCCGATACAGGGATTGCGATGACCGTCCGCACCACCATGCCCGGCGTACAGTTCTACAGCGGGAATGTGTTGGATGGCCCGGTCGGGAAATCCGGGGTGCCCTATGAGACGAACATGGGCTTGTGCTTGGAGACGCAGTATTTCCCCAATGCGATGTCGTGCCCGCATTTTCCGTCGCCGGTGCTGCATAAGGGAGAGCTCTATGCACACGACACGTCGTTTACGTTTGGTTGTAAATAAAGAAAATTATCCAAAATGTATTTAATATATCCTGTATTTGCCGCCTGCAAAGGCCGGTTGGACTTTGCTGCGAAAACAGGGAGACGAGGGGAAGGCTTGTATCAAAAGCCTTCCTCTCATACGGTTCTGGAAAATTCGCCCCTTTCATTCTTCCAATCCTTGACATTTTCCAGCGGAACCCGTATAATGCAAATTGTAAACCTAAATAAATTGTTTAGTTAACAATAGAGGAGGGGCGGTATGACCCGGTTGGAAAAAACGCGAAACCTGATCCTTTGCGCGCTGTTTGCAGCACTGACCGCAGTGCTTTCACAGATTGCCATCCCGATTCAGCCCGTGCCGGTCAACCTGGCAACCTTCTCGGTCTTTGTGGCGGGCGGCGTGCTGGGGGCGAAGCGCGGGGCAATCAGCCAGGCGGTCTATGTCTTGCTGGGGGCGGTTGGCCTGCCGGTGTTTTCCTCCTTTAGCGGAGGAATGGGGATCTTGTTTGGGCCGACGGGCGGCTATATCGTTGGGTACGTTGCGGCGGCATGGCTGGTGGGGCTCTTGTCCGCACGGTGCCATGGGAAGGCATATTGGTTTGCCCTGTCCATGGCTGGCGGGTTGGCGCTCTGCTATCTATTGGGCACCGCCTGGTATATGGTGGTCGCGCATACCGGCCTGGTGGAATCCCTGTTGCTGTGTGTCGTTCCTTTCCTTCCGGGAGATGCGGCCAAGATTGCCGTGGCCGCCCTGCTGGTACCCGTACTGCGCAAGACGCTGTCCAAAGCAGGGATGGCGGTTTCGGTATGAACGGGAAGGCCATACGGCTGCGGCCCCACCACGGGCTCTGCATCCGGCACTTTACGGGAAAGGGCTATAGCCCTGCGTTTGTCGAGAATATGACGCGCGTCATCGCCGGCCTGCAAGCCGCACCGGAGACGGACATCGAACTGACCGCAGGTGCGGACGTCCTCTGCGCGAGCTGCCCACACAATCAAAGCGGCCGGTGCGCGTCCGCGCCAAAGCCCGATGGGTATGACCGTGCCGTGCTGCGGGACTGCGGCCTGCGGTTTGGGCAGCGGATTCCCTGGGACGAATTTGAGCGGCGGGTGGAGCAGCAGATCCTACGGCCCGGCCGCTTGGAGCAGATTTGCCAGGGATGCCAGTGGCTGGATATCTGCCGGGGACAAAGCAGAATCTGTAATAATTGAAATAAATTATACAAAGTGTATCATATTAAACGATACGTTTCGTATAATCATAATGATTTATACGAATAGGATATCGCCTTTAGCGCCTTTATACCGGCGGAGCGATTCAGCGCCCGAAGAGGATACGATCGCTGGGGCGCCACCCGGCCCCTCTTTGTTTGGCACGGAAGGCCGGGATCAGGGTTTTGCACTTCCCATCCCTGGATTCCTCCGCTCGCATTTGACATGCAAAAAGAAATCTGTTACAATAGATAGGCTTGCTCGGAGGGCAAATCATTCGGTAGAAATGATGGGCTGGATAAGGCACAGACTGAAATGTCTGACCTTATCCAGCCTTTTTTATTTGGAAGAAGGAGAATACGAATGGACTTTCTGAACGGCAACATCAAAACCATCTATTTTAAATACTTAGCGGCGGCGTTTGGCAGCGCCCTGATCACGTCGATCTATTCGATTGTAGACATGGCCATGGTCGGCCAGTACCACGGCCCGGAGGGGTCGGCGGCCCTGGCGGTGGTCGCGCCCGTCTGGAACATCATCTATAGCTTTGGGCTCCTGATGGGGATCGGCGGCTCGGTCCTTTTCAGCACCATCCGGGGAAAGGCGGAAGGCCAGGAGAAGCGGTCAAATGCGTATTTTACCGCTTCCGTGATCGGCTCGATCTTTCTTGCGGCGGTCATTTGGCTGGTGGTGATCTTTTTCGACCGCGAACTCCTGCTGCTGTTTGGCGCGCAGGACAACACGCTTTCTCTGGCGCGGGAATACGTGAGCCCCATCAAATTTGCAATCCCGCTGTTCCTGTTCAACCAGATGCTTGCGGCCTACCTGCGGAACGATAAAAACCCCGCGCTGGCCACAGGGGCTGTGTTGGCGGGCGGCATTTTCAATGTGTTTGGGGATTATTTCTTTGTCTTTACATGCGATATGGGCGCGTATGGCGCGGGGCTTGCCACGGCCATCGGTTCGGCCATCACGTTTATCGTGATGCTGTCGCATTTCTTCACGAAGCGGAATACACTGCACTTCGTGAAACCCACCGGCCTGTTCAAAATGCTGAAGGAGATCTCTGTAACCGGATTTTCCACCTTTTTCATTGACGTTGCGATGGGCATCCTCACCATCCTGTTTAACCGGCAGATTATGCACTATTTGGGGACAAATGCGCTGGCGGTGTACGGCGTAATTGTCAACATCAGTACGTTTGCGCAGTGCTGCGCCTACAGTGTTGGGCAGGCCTCCCAGCCCATTATTTCTACAAATTTCGGTGCAAACAAGGGGGACCGGATTCGTCAGACCTTAAAATATGCTTTGGGCACAACGGCCTTTTTCGGCATCTTTTGGACAGCATTGAGTTTGGCGGTTCCCAACCTGTTTATCCGCGTCTTTATGACGCCAACGCCCGAGGTCCTGGAAATTGCTCCAACGATTTTCCGCTGCTATGGCATCTCGTTCCTTTTGCTGCCATTGAACATCTTTTCTACCTATTACTTCCAGGCCCTTATGAAGCCCAAGGTGGCGTTTGTTGTGTCCGTGGCGCGCGGATTGGTGGTCAGCGGGGTCCTGATCTATTTGCTTCCGTTGGTCACGGGGGCGGACTCCATTTGGTTCGCGATGCCCATTACGGAGCTGCTCGTTGCCATCTATGTCGTTTATGAGATGGTAAAATGTACAAAACCTCTGAAAACGAAAGGAGTTGTGTAGGATGAACCGAATCATTACCATTGGCCGCGAATTCGGAAGCGGTGGCCGAGAGTTTGGCCGCCGGTTGGCGGAAGCGCTGGGATTTGCCTATTACGATCAGGAAATCATCAGCGAAATTGCAAAACGGACCTCACTGTCCGAACAGTATGTGGAGGCGATTGTAGAACATCAGCCCTCGTTTTCGTTCCCCATCCATATTGGAAGGAGTTTTTACCCTGCGGTGAACCCTGCTTTTGAGCAGACGATGGCGGTCTATCAGGAGCAGGCGCGCATCATCACACAAATGGCGGCGAAATCCAATTGCGTGATCGTGGGGCGGTGTGCGGATTATATTTTGAAGGAATACCGGCCGTTCCGGATCTTTATCTATGCGGACATGGAAAGCAAAATCAAGCGCTGCCGGGAAAAGGGTCCGGAGGACGAAAAGCTGACCGATAAGGAATTGAAACAGAAGATTACCGGAATCGATAAGAAGCGTGCCAAGTATTATGAGGTCTATACCGGGCACGCCTGGGGAGATAAATTGAATTTTGACCTTTGCATCAACACCACACAGACCGTCATCAAGGAGATTGTACCCGCAATTGCAAGGCTCTTTGTTTGACGGGCCGCAGCAGGCTCCGAAAACCGGGCGCTTCACACCGAAGCGCCCGGTTTTTGTATCTGGAGGGAAACCTCTATACGGAAAAACGCGGAAAAAGCCGCCAGGGAAACAGGACCTCCAACCGGTTATAGGGCCCGAAGATGATTTTATAAAGAAAGCCTTTACGTCCCACCGCATACTCAGGGAACGATAGGGATCGAAATCAAAATAGAAATTTAACATGGATTTTACATAGATTTAACCCGCATCCGTTTTGCTTTCCCCTTGTGCTTTGTATGATATTATAATGGAACATTCTAAATAATTTTTTCAGTTCCTTTGTTATCGACCCCGGTTTAAAAAAACAGGGGCCGTATTTCTATAAATGGGGGGGAATCTGCTGCATGCGTGACGAACACAAAATCATTCAACAGGTCTATGCGGCAAAGGAAGATGTGGAGGCGGCGGACCGTCTGATCGGCATATACATGCCCTTTATCAAGGCGGAAACGGCAAAATATTTAAAACGACCGCCGGTGGAAGGGCACGATGACGAGTTGAGCATCGCGATGATCGCATTTCATGAGGCGATCGGCGGATATTCCCGCGTCCGGGGGGCTTTCCTGAAATATGCGGCGATGCTGATCCGGAGCCGTCTGATCGATTACAGCCGCAGGGAACGGCGGCACAGCCGTACCCTTTCGCTGGACACGCCGGCGGGGGAAGAGGATGCGGCGCTTTTGGATACGCTGCCGGAAGAAAGGGATCACCAGGAGGAAATGCTTTCCCGGGACGCTACCCGTGCGGAAATCGAGGAGTTGACCCGGCAAATGCAGGAATTTGGCGTCAGCATCAGCGACGTGGCGGACAACTGCCCCAAGCAGCAGCGCACGTTGGCCGCGTGCCGGCAAGCGCTGCAATATGCAAGGGAAAACCCGGAGCTCTTCGATGTGCTCTTACATACCAAAAAACTGCCGGTTGGACAGCTCGCGGCCGGCAGCGGCGTGGAACGCAAAACACTGGAGCGGCATCGCAAATACATGGTCGCGCTCCTGTTGATTTATACCAATGGATATGAAATCATTCGAGGCCATTTAAAACAGGTGATGAAAGGAGTGGCGGCAAAATGAGTTATGTCGTTATGGAATGCCACCCCGGTTACGTGGTTTTACTGGATGAAGAGGGCCGGTTTTTAAAAGCGGCAAATCTCCGCTATGAGGTGGGGCAGACGGTATACGATCCGGTGCTGATGAAAGAGGGACCGGCCAAACAACGCCGCACGGCCCGATGGGTCTGCAGCGGGGTTGCGGCAATCGCAGCCTGCTTCCTCTTCCTCTTTGGGTTCGGCTATTACCAGGACTATATACAGCCCTACTCATCCATCTACCTGACCATCAATCCGGAGGTCCAGATGGACCTGAACCGGCATGGGGACGTTGTGGGGCTGGTTGGAACAAACGAAGACGGGGAGAAGCTCCTGGAGGGCTACGACGGCAAGGGGAAGGACAAAGTGATCGTGGCCGATGAACTGGTCGACCGGGCGATTGCGATGGGCTTCCTTTCCGAAGGGGGCCAGGTTTCCATTTCCATCGACTCCCCGGACGACATCCTGTTCCAGGAATACGGGACGGAGCTGCGCACGGAAGTGGAGGAACATCTGGCCGGGCGGATGACGGTTACCGTCGAAATTGTGGACCATAAGAAGGGGCGGCAGGAGCCGCCGGAGAGCGCTTTGCCCGCAGCGCCTTCCCAGCCCGCACAAACGCAGCCGGAGCCGGCGTCCGAACCGGCGGAGCCAGCCGTTGTGCCACCGGCATCTTCCGAGCCCCAAAACACTGGCGGCCAGGACAGCACCAATCCGGCAGGGACGTCCAGCTACAGCGATACCAACGATGGCCCGGGCAACGGCGGTGCGGCCAATGACCCGCCGCCCACCGGCAGCACGCCCGCCCCAGCGGACACGGACTATGGCTCCGGAAACGACGGCGTGACGGATTACGGCGATCGGGACACCGGCAATGGACAGAATAGCGGCGGGGTTTCCGGCAATCTGCCGCCCACCGGCAGCGCGTCCATTCCCGCAGATACGGACTACGGGCCCGGAAACGACGGCGCCACGGACTACAGCGATGGGGATACCGATGACGGTCCGGACGAGGAAGGCGGTACGGACTACGACGGCGGCAACGACCGCGGGGATGATGACGGCGATGACGATGATGACGACGACGATGACGGCGAAGACAGCGATGATTAAATTTAAAAAATTTTTCCAAGAGACCCCGGTTTCTGAAACGCCCCTCCGTAATCTATGGGTGTAAGGCAAAACAAAAGCCACCTGAAATAAGATTGAGAGGAGTTATCAAAATGAAATTGAGAAGAAAAATTTTTGCAGCGGTCTCTTCCCTGGCGATTTTCACAGCAGCCCTTCTGACCGGCTGCGGCTCTCCGGAAACACCGGCAGCCGAAGGCGCTGCGCTGAAAGAAACGGGAACCCTCATGCTGAGCGTGAACCCTGAGATTCAAATCGATTACAACAAAGAGGGAAAAGTGATCGCCCTCGCCGGCCAGAATGAAGAGGGGAAGGGGATTGTAGAAGCCTACCCGGATTACATCGGCAAGAACTGCGACGTTGTTTTGAGAGACCTGGTTGAGAAAATCAACGAGGCCGGATACTTTGTAGAGGACATCGATGGGAACGAAAAGAATATTGTGTTGCAGTTGGAACCCGGATCGGTACTCCCAAGCGACCATTTCCTGGCGGATATGAGCGCCAGCACCCAGGCGGCGGTCAAAGAGATCAGCCTTTCTTCCGGGATTGTGACCATTGACGGCGACGATTATGACCCCGCATATGCGAAGGGCGGGGAGCCCTCCCCCTACATCACCCTGGAAAAAGCGCAGGAGATTGCCCTGACCCAGGCCAACGTCCCGGCAGAAGACGCCGTGTTTGACGACAAGGAGTTCGACCACGACGACGGGACCCCGGTTTTTGAACTGGAGTTCACCGCCAATGGCAATGAATACGAATACGATGTACACGCGGCCACAGGGAAAGTGGTCAAAGCCGGGCACAAGGCGGTCAATGCGCAGGCCGGGCAGCAGCAGGCGAGTTCCTCCGGGGATTACAACGACACGGACTATGGCCCGAACAACGACGGCGTGACGGATTACAACGACACGGACTACGGCCCGAACAACGACGGTGTGACGGACTACAACGACACGGACTATGGCCCGAACAACGACGGCGTGACGGACTACAACGACACGGACTACGGCCCGAACAACGACGGTGTGACGGACTACAACGACACGGATTATGGCCCGAACAACGATGGTGTGACGGACTACAACGACACGGACTATGGCCCGAACAACGACGGTGTGACGGACTACAACGATACGGACTACGGCCCGAACAACGACGGTGTGACGGACTACAACGATACGGACTACGGCCCGAACAACGACGGCGTGACGGACTACAACGATACGGACTACGGCCCGAACAACGATGGGATCACGGACTACAGCGGCGCAACCCATTACGGCGACACCAACTATGACGACGGCGGCAGCGACTACAGCGACAACGACGATGGGAATTCCGATTATGACGGCTAACCCGCCGGAGGCCATCCCTCTGCGGCACGAATACAAGCACCAGATCAACCTGCGGGAAGACCTGGTGCTTTCCCAAAGGCTGCGCAAATTGTTTCCCCATGACCCGCATGCAGGGGCGGACGGATGCTACCGGGTGACGAGCCTCTACTTTGATACCCCCTATGACAGTGCCCTGCGGGAGAAGCTCGACGGGGTGAACCGGAGGGAAAAATTCCGCCTGCGCTATTATGGGGCGGATCCCTCCTTTATCCGCTTGGAAAAAAAGTTTAAGCAGAACGGCCTGTGCGGAAAGCGCAGCGCCCGCATGACGGCGGAGCAGGTGCAAAGCCTTCTGGCCGGCGAATACGGGTTCCTGTTGGACTCCGGGGAACCGCTCTTCATAGAGCTTTACAGCAAACTGCAAGGGAAGGGCCTGCGGCCGAAAACCATCGTCCGCTACGACCGCGAAGCGTTCCTTTATGCGCCCGGCAATGTGCGCATTACCCTGGACCGGGACATCTGTACCGGGCTGGGGAACGTGGATTTCCAAAACCCAGACACGTTTTACCTGCGGGCGCTGGAACAGAGCACGGTGTTGGAGGTCAAATACGATGCGTTTTTACCGGAGCTTGTCCGCATGGCGGTGCAGGTTCCCGGAAGGCAGGCGGCGGCCTGTTCCAAATACGCTGTATGCCGCAGGTTTGATTAAAGGAAAATCGGGAGGAACGGCTGAAATGACTTTTCAGGATATTTTCAAATCCAGCTTTCTGGAGAACATCGCCAGCATCTCCATGCTGGACATGGCGATCGCCCTTGTCTTGGCCTTTCTGTTGGGGCTGTTTATCTTTTTCGTCTATAAAAAGAGCTACAGCGGGGTGATGTATTCCGCCAGCTTCGGCGTGACACTGGTCGCCCTTTCGCTCATCACCACGCTGCTGATTATGACGGTCGTGAGCAATATTGTGCTGTCCCTCGGCATGGTGGGCGCCCTGTCCATTGTGCGCTTCCGCACGGCGATCAAGGAGCCCATGGACATCGCCTTTTTGTTCTGGTCGATTGCGGTGGGCATTGTGCTGGCGGCCGGCCTCATCCCTCTGGCGGTGTTCGGCAGCATCTTTATTGGGGCGGTGCTGGTCGCATTCTCCAAAAGGAAGACGGTGGATTCGCCGTATATCCTGGTGGCGCATTGCGAAAACAGCGGGATCGAGGAACAGGTGCGCATTTTTGTAAAGTCGCAGGTCAAACGGCTGAACCTGAAAAGCAAAAGCGTGTGCAGCGGCTGCGTGGAGCTGAACTATGAAGTCCGCCTCAAGGATGACAACAGCGCCTTTGTCAATCAGCTGGAGGCCATGCCCGGCGTTTCCCGGGTGGTGCTTGTCTCCTACAACGGCGATTATATGGGATAAAGCGATGATAAAAAGTGCATGGATCGACCGGATCTGCATCGGCGCGGCAGCGTTGGCGGCCCTGCTTGCCATACTGCTGATGTTTGGCGAACCGTTGGGGCTCCCAAAGGCCAGCGCCTCGCCGGGGTATGCGTCCCGCCTGTTTAACAGCAGCAGGGTACATACCATCGATCTTCAGATCAATGACTGGGGCGCGTTTGTCGAAAACGCGGGAAAAGAGGAATACGTCCCCTGTACGGTGGAGATCGACGGGGAGGCGTTCCGGCAGGTGGGCCTGCGCGCCAAGGGGAACAATTCCCTGCGCCTGACGGAAGAGTACGGCCTGTCGCGGTACAGCCTCAAGCTGGAATTCGACCAATTCATTGACGGCGGGAATTACTACGGCCTTGACAAATTGTCACTGGACGCCTCCTTTCAGGACAACAGCTACCTGAAAACCTATATGGCCTATGATATGATGGCGTTTATGGGCGTCCCCACCCCGCTGTGCAGCTATGCGTGGGTGACGGTGAATGGGGAAGACTGGGGGCTGTTTCTGGCGGTGGAAGAACCGGAGGAAGCTTTCGCGCGCCGGAATTTTGGCAAGGATTTTGGGCAATTATACAAGCCGGACTATCGTTCCCTGAAGGAGGAGAACGCCGATGTAGCGCTCAAATACATCGACGGGGACCCGGACAGCTACCCCAACATCTTCGAGAACGCGAAGTTTAAAGCGTCGGAGGCCGACCGGGAACGGTTGGTCGAGGCGCTGCGGGTCTTATCGACCGGCGAAAATTTGGAATCGGCGGTCGATGTGGACGAGGTGCTGCGCTATTTTACCGTACAGGTTTTTGTGATGAACTGGGACAGCTATCTGGGACGCACCGGGCATAATTACTTTTTATATGAGGAGGACGGAATTCTCCGCATCCTTCCCTGGGACTATAACCTATCCTTTGGCACCTATGCCCTGGGGATGACCAATCCCATCAAGGACTCCAACGTGCTGATCAATTATCCCATCAACACCCCCGCAGAAGGGGAGGTTATGCGCAACCGGCCCCTGTATCACAACCTGATGAAGCATGACGAATATTTTGCCCGCTATCACAGGTACTTTGATGAATTCCTTTCGGGATATTTTGAGAATGGCCGGTTTGAAGCTGTCCTCCGGCAGACGGAAAAAAGGATTGCCCCCTATGTGGAACGGGACCCGACGGCGTTTTGCTCCTATGAAGATCACCAGCTGGCCGTGGATACGCTGGAACAGGTCTGCCTGCTCCGGGCGCAGAGTGCCCGGGGCCAGCTGGAAGGGAAAATCCCGGCGACCATCCGCGGGCGGCAGGAACAGCCGGAGGCCGGGGTGGACGCTTCTGCCGTATCATTGGCCGCCCTTGGCGATTTTGAGGATTTGGAGTGGGCAAAGGAGAAGCAGGACGCGGCGCTGGAAACGGTCCTACAAAAAGGGGCGTTGTAAAATAGCTGCCAGGCGATATTGTAAAAAAACGGCATCCAGCGGGAAATACCCGCTTGGATGCCGTTTCTGCGAGATCGTTTAAGGGACGCCTTGTGAACGTTGCCTCTTAGCGTCCTTTGTGCGGTGCGCCCGGTTGTTTCATGGGGCAGGGCCCCTTTGGATGGCTGCTGGCAGGGCAACCTGCTCACCAGCCTGAGAGGTGCGCCCGCTGCATGGCGCCCATCGCCTTGGCGCGCAGGTCGGGGAACTGCTGCTCCAGGTTGGCAAGGAGCTCTGCCGTATCCTGGCGGCTGGTTGCGCCGTCCGCAGGGCAGGCGCTTTTGACCACGGGGAAGGCGTTCCGGCGCGCGGCGGCCCGGATGGACGCCTCTTCGGTAAAGATCAGGGGGCGGATCATCCAGAGGTCCTTGCGGGAGAGATACGTCTTGGGGGAAAAGCAGGAGAGCTTGCCGCTGTAGAAGAGGTTCATAAAAAAGGTCTGCACGGCGTCGTCGAAGTGATGCCCCAGCGCCAGCTTGTTGCAGCCCGCTTCCTTGGCCATGTTGTGCAGGATGCCGCGCCGCATGCGCGCGCAGAGGCTACAGGGGTTCTTCTCCTTGCGCTCCTCAAAGATGATCTCCCCCAGGCGCGTGCGGCGCAGATGGTATTCCACACCCAGGGAGGCGCACAGGGAGGCAATAGGGCTGTAATCCGTCTCCTGGCCGCCGAAGCAGGGGTCGGCCGTCAGCGCGACGACCTCAAAAGGCTGCGGGTAGTAGTCCCGCAGGCGGGCCATGCCGCAGAGCAGCGCCAGGGAGTCCTTCCCGCCGGAGACGCCGACCGCAATGCGGTCCCCGGATGATACCATTTCGTAGCGCTCCATGGCGGCGCGCATCTCCCCCATAATCTTTTGCATGAATGATCCCCCGTTTCGCCTCAGACCGCCCCCAGCCATATAACCTATATTATATAATGTATAAGAGCGTTCCAATGGATTCCGTGCTATTATACCGGAAACGCGGCGAAAAGAAAAGTGCCACCCGATTGACATTTCTTTAACAATTGAAATGACGGGGGAGTTTGCAGGAGATAATCGGCCAAAAATGCGAGAAAACGGAAGCTATCCACAAAGTAAATTAAAAATTTCGCATTTTGGTCTTGACACCGTGCGCCGCAGATGGTATATTAAGAACCGCACTGTAGGAAGTGCCATGCCTTTTTGAGGGATGGCCGTCCCGCCAAGAGCCTATCCCTGAGCCGCCGGAAACCCTGCGGCGATTCAGGGATAGGCTCGGGAATCTTGAAAGAATATTGGAGGTAAACGCTATGTCCACGTATATGCCCAAGGCCGGCGAAGTCGACCGCAAGTGGTATGTGATTGACGCGGCAGGAAAGCCGCTGGGCCGTGTTGCTGCCCAGGCTGCGGTTCTTCTGCGCGGCAAGCATAAGCCGACCTATGCTCCCCATGTCGATTGCGGGGATCATGTCATCATCATCAACTGCGCAAAGGCAGTTCTCACCGGCAAGAAGCTGGAGAAGAAGTTCTATTACCGCCACACCGGTTATATCGGCCACCTGAAGGCGGTCCGCTATGACACCCTCATGGAACAGCGTCCGACCAAGGCGATGGAATTGGCCGTCAAGGGCATGATTCCGAGCACCACCATCGGCCGCGCTGCATTGACCAGACTGCGTTTGTTTGACGGCGCGGAGCACAAGCATGCCGCCCAGAAGCCCGCAGCCTGGGAGTTATAAGGGAGGGACTGAACTATGTACGAGAAAGCGCCTTATTTTTACGGAACTGGCAGAAGAAAGAGCTCCGTCGCCCGTGTGCGCCTGTACCAGGGCACCGGCAAGGTGACGATCAACGATCGTGACATCGACGATTATTTCGGTCTCGAGACCCTCAAGCTGATCGTGCGTCAGCCGCTGGTGCTTACCGAGACCAACGAGAAGTTCGACGTTGTCTGCCGTGTGGCAGGCGGCGGCGTAACGGGACAGGCCGGTGCAATCCGCCACGGCATTGCGCGCGCCCTGTTGCAGTACGATTCCGAGAACCTCCGCGCCTCTTTGAAGAAGGCCGGCTTCCTCACGCGCGACCCGAGAATGAAGGAACGCAAGAAGTACGGCCTCAAGGCTGCCCGTCGCGCGCCTCAGTTCAGCAAGCGCTAAACTTTATCAAAAGTGGTCAAAAACCCCGGAACTACGCGGTTTCCGGGGTTTTTCCTTTTCAAATGGTTTGACGCAATTTGACAGAACGAAGCCTCTTTTAACCCGTTTTCTATGGGTTAAATGGTGGACAACCACCCCAAAAAGAGGGCTTATGGGTTAAAAAATAGGACAACCGAGACGCGATTTTGGGATGCCAAGGGGATGTTTATTTATACATCTCCAAGAGACCTTTTTCGTGAAAACGGTTTGTCTGAATTTGACCTAATTTGAACAAAAGAGAATAAATCTAATCGCCAAGCGCTCAGTATTTTCTACTGGGCGCTTTTTGCGTTTCCGGGGAATTTCATTCCGGGATAAGAAAAGGCCGTCACTTTCAATTTTTGAAGTGGCGGCTTTTTCTATTTCCAGAAGCCATAGAACAATTCAGAAATGAGGTGAAGTCATTGAACACGCAAATCATCGCCATCGCCAACCAGAAAGGCGGCGTTGGCAAGACAACCACCTGCGCGAACCTGGGGATTGGGCTGGCGCAGGCCGGAAAGAAAGTGCTGCTGATCGACGGGGACCCGCAAGGCAGCCTGACCATCAGCCTGGGCCACCCCCAGCCGGACAAGCTGCCCTTTACCCTGTCCGACGCGATGGGCCGTATCCTGATGGACGAGCCGCTGCGCCCCGGCGAGGGTATCCTGCACCACCCGGAGGGCGTTGACCTGATGCCCGCAGACATCCAGCTCTCCGGCATGGAGGTCTCCCTGGTGAACGCCATGAGCCGAGAGACCATCCTGCGGCAGTATCTGGACACGCTCAAGGGACAGTATTCCCATATCCTGATTGACTGCCAGCCATCCCTGGGTATGCTCACGGTCAACGCCCTGGCCGCCGCCAACAGGGTCATAATCCCCGTTCAGGCGGAGTACCTGCCCGCCAAGGGCCTGGAACAGCTGCTCCAGACCGTAAACAAGGTGAAGCGGCAGATCAACCCCAAGCTCCAGATCGACGGCATATTGCTGACGATGGTGGACAACCGCACCAACTTCGCCAAGGAGATTGCCGCCCTGCTGCGGGAGACCTATGGCAGCAAAATCAAGGTGTTCGGCACCGAGATTCCCCATTCTGTCCGGGCAAAGGAGATCAGCGCCGAGGGCAAAAGCATTTTTGCCCATGACCCTAATGGCAAGGTGGCCGAGGGCTATAAGAATCTGACCAAGGAGGTGATAAAACTTGAAAAGCAGCGCGAAAAAAGTAGAGCTGGCTCCATACGATGATTTGTTTTCCACCGAGGAAAGCCGCCAGGATGCCAAGCTGGAGAAGATACAGGAAATTCCGCTGTCTGAGCTGCACCCATTTAAGGGGCATCCCTTCAAAGTCAAGGATGACGAGGCCATGATGGAGACCGCCGACAGCGTTCGGCAGTATGGTGTTCTGGTTCCGGCGATCGCCCGCCCGGACCCGGAGGGCGGCTATGAGCTGGTTGCCGGTCACAGGCGGCACCGGGCCAGTGAGCTGGCCGAGAAAGAAACCATGCCTGTCATTGTCCGAGACCTGGACGATGATGCTGCCACTATCATCATGGTGGACAGCAACTTACAACGTGAAAGCCTGCTCCCCAGCGAAAGGGCCTTTGCTTACAAGATGAAGCTGGAGGCTATGAAACACCAAGGCGCACGGGGGGACTTAACTTCGTCCCAACTTGGGACGAAGTTGCGTGCAGATGAATTGTTGGCGCAGCAGGCTGGTTCGAGTAGGAACCAGGTGCAGCGCTATATCCGCCTGACGGAGCTGATTCCCGAACTGCTGGATATGGTCGATGAAAAGAAAATCGCCCTCAATCCGGCTTATGAGCTGTCCTTTCTCAAAAAAGAAGAACAGCGGGATTTGCTGGACGCGATGGACAGCGAACAGGCTACCCCCTCTCTCTCCCAGGCTCAGCGACTCAAGAAATACAGCCAGGAGGGACATCTGACCCTCGATATGATGCGCGTCATCATGGGTGAGGAAAAGAAAAGTGATCTCGACAAAGTGACTTTCACCTCCGACACCCTGCGGAAGTATTTCCCCAAAAGCTATACGCCCCAGCGGATGCAGGAAACCATTATCAAACTGCTGGAGGCGTGGCAGAAGAAGCGCCAGAGAGACCAGGAACGATGAAAGGAGCCGCCTATGAGGGATATTTCAGCCCGTGAGCTGAAAGGACACAATATCTTGGCCGTAGAGCGTTTTCAGGACAGCACCCGCTGGATGATCGAGTTTTCCGTTCAGCGCCCTTGTTCCTACGGCTGCCCCGGCGATGATATGCGGCTGTTTCTTACGGAGGACGGGTATCAGGCCGCCCTCGTAAGCCAGAAGCGTCGGGAAATCAAAATCAAGCGGTATGCCCGTGTGATCGAGGGCCATGTGCTCGACTTCAAACCGGACAAGCGCCGCCGCCACCCGTAAACTCATTATCACTACGAAAGGAAAGGAATGAATATGTGTACTGTCCAGAGCATCAAAGATGCCATCCGGGAAAGTTGCCAGTCCCAGTATGATATGGAATCCACCGACATTGACCGGGTTTTGCAGACCCTCCCGTTTTCGGAGCATGAGCCGATGTTCAGTCATCCGCCGAAGTACAAGCGTCCTTACCGGCCCTGGCAGAACAACAAAAACAGCTGAAAGCCACAGTCTTTTTCACGAAGGATTGTGGCTTTTTTCATGCCCTAAAATTAGAAAGGAGTGAAGTCAATGGCCGTTTTTCGCATTGAACGGACCAAAGATTATACCGTGATGAGCAATCATCACCTGCGGAACCACGAACTATCCCTCAAGGCAAAGGGGCTTCTTTCCATGATGTTATCCCTGCCTGATGACTGGAACTATACTACCCGTGGACTTGCGAAAATCTGCAAGGAGGGCGTTGATGCCATCGGCAGTGCGCTGCGGGAGTTGGAAACCGCCGGTTACATCGTGCGGAACCAGCTGCGGGACCAACAAGGCCGGATCAGCGACACCGAGTATGTGATTTATGAGAAACCCCAGCCCAGGCAGCCAGAAACGCCAAGGCCGGATACGGCTGTACCAGATACGGCTTCACCAGATACGGAAAACCCGTATCTGGATAAACCGGATACGGAAAAGCCCGCAGAATTAAATATAGAGAAACCAAATACTCAAAAACAAAATACTCATGGAGCAAGTACCGATTCCATTCCCTTCCGGGAAACAGCGGCAGCACAGCTGCCGGAACGGAAAGGAAGGGATGCGATGTCTGTCTCAGAGATAGAAAATTATCGGGAATTGATTCTGGAGAACATCGAGTATGACTATCTGTGCAGAGAGTTTTCGACCTACCGTGAGGACCTGGACGAGATTGTGGAGCTGATGGTGGAGACCGTTTGTGCCAAACGTAAAACCACTCGGATCGCTGGCAGCGACTTTCCCCATGAAGTCGTGCGCTCCCGGTTCTTGAAGCTGGATAGCGAGCATATCCGATTTGTCATGGACGGTATGCAGAAAAACACCACGGAGGTCCGCAATATGAAACAGTATTTGCTTGCAGTGCTGTTCAACGCGCCCACCACGATCAGCAATCACTACACCGTACAAGTCAATCACGATATGAACACAGGCGGCTGGTAAACAGCCGCTTTTCTGTTGCCCGGCAATACCGGGAGAAAGGATTTTGCCATGAAACGACCTCTTGCCTACATTACGGCTCCCTGGAGCAACAACCAGTATGAGAACGCCGAGAACGCTGCCACCTACTGCCGCCAGGTGTACGACGCCGGGTATTCGCCCATCTGCCCGGTTCTGTTCTTGTCCACCTTCCTCAAGGACGAGATTCCCCAGGAACACAAGGACGGGCTGGATATGGTGCGAGACTATCTGCGCCGGTCCCATGTGCTGGTGGTCTGCGGCCACGGCATCGACGAGACCGTGAAGAATGACATCGCCACCGCTGAGCGCCTGCGGATCACCGCTACCACCCTGGACGGTATCCTGACTGTGAAAGGCCAGGGACGCGGGAAAGGAGGTGCGCGCCATGCCTGAGCGTAAGACCGTGGGCCAGCTGATGGAGGAAATGCGGCTCAAGGCCGGGGCGCAGAACTACCACGGCCATGAGTACATGGATTTGGAGCGGTTTGCCGAGGACACCCGGCACATGATTATCTTCGATGTGCTGACCCACGATTCGCCGGTGGGCTGGAAAGGCGAACGGACCCGCCTGTTTCTGACGGAGGCCGGATACCAGAAAAGCCTGGAGAACCAGGAAAAGGGCCACATCAAGATTCTCAGCCATGCCAAGGTGCGCCAGGGACATCTGTACTATGACCGCTCCGATCAGCTGCGTTGAAAGGAGCCTGCCATGATGAAATACCTGCTGCGGCGGCTGGTGGTCCCGCCTTAGTATCAAGCGCCACCCCTGCAAAATCCGTGGAAAGGAGGCGATGACCTATGCAGGAGGAAGTGGAAAACAGGACTTTGACGCTGGTAGTCAGCGGAACAAAGTTTACCGGGCGGCTGTTTAAGGCCGCCATCACCAAGTACCTTGCCCACCGCAAGGAAAAGAAGCTGCAAAAGCAGAAAAGCCGGGATACCCCCGTGATTCCCCACGGCAAACAGACGGTGAAGCAGCTGATCGGCCAGAATCAGGGCGTTTCCAACATCGAGATCACCGACCCCTCCATCAAGGAGTTTGAAAAGATCGCCCGGAAATACGGCGTTGACTATGCGGTGAAGAAGGACCGCAGCAGCTCCCCGCCCAAGTACCTGATCTTTTTCAAAGGCCGCGATGCGGATGCCCTGACCGCTGCCTTTACCGAGTACACCGGCAAGAAGGTCAGAAAGGCGCAGAAAACAGAGCGTCCGTCCGTGCTGGCAAAGCTGAGCCAGTTCAAAGAGCTGGTGAAACACGCCGTTGTGGACCGGAACAAGCGGAAGGAGCTGGAACGATGAAGATGAAAAAGCAACTTGACATCAAAAAGCTCCTTTTGCTGAATATGCCCTATATCCTGATGGGGCTGTTCGCAACCAACTTCGGTGAAGGATGGCGGATGGCCGTGGGTGCGGACGCTTCGGCAAAAATGCTTTCGTTCTTCTCCACGCTGCCGGTGGCGCTGGCCAGCTGGTGGCCCAGCCTGCACCCTTTGGACCTGCTGGTGGGGCTGTGCTGCGGCGCTGGCCTGCGATTGGCCGTGTATCTCAAAAGCAAGAACGCCAAGAAGTACCGGCACGGTATGGAGTATGGCAGCGCCCGCTGGGGCACCCATGAGGACATCGCACCCTACATCGACCCGGTGTTCCAGAACAATGTGATTCTGACTAAAACCGAGAGCCTGACCATGAACAGCCGCCCCAAGGACCCCAAGACCGCCAGAAACAAAAATGTGCTGGTGATCGGTGGCTCCGGTTCCGGCAAGACCCGCTTCTGGCTGAAACCGAACCTGATGCAGATGCACAGCTCCTATGTGGTGACAGACCCAAAAGGCACCATCCTGGTGGAGTGCGGCAAAATGCTTCAGCGCGGCACACCCAAGCTGGGCAAGGACGGCAAGCCCATGAAGGATAAGCACGGCAAGGACATCTATGAGCCTTATCGGATCAAAGTCCTCAATACCATCAACTTCAAGAAGTCCATGCACTATAATCCCTTTGCCTACATCCACTCCGAAAAGGACATCTTGAAACTGGTCACGACGCTGATCGCCAACACCAAGGGCGAGGGCAAGGCCGGGGACGATTTTTGGGTTAAGGCCGAGACGCTTTTGTACTGCGCCCTCATTGGGTATATCCACTACGAGGCCCCGGTGGAGGAACAGAATTTCTCCACCCTCATCGAGTTCATCAACGCGATGGAGGTCCGGGAGGATGACGAGGAGTTCAAGAACCCCGTGGACCTGATGTTTGACGCGCTGGAGGCAGAGAAGCCCAACCACTTCGCCGTCCGTCAGTACAAAAAGTACAAGCTGGCTGCGGGATTGGCAGCATCACTGCATGGTATGCCGAGGATGGAATCCATCTTTCCCACGGCAAAACTGCCCGTTACGATAAGTCCGCCCAGGTCATTTCCTGGGAGAGTGCCGCTGAGCGTATCGGCCAGCTTTTGCAGGACGGCCAGTTTGCCACCAATGTGGAGCTGGCTGAGGCTGCGGGCTATGAACGCTCCCTCCTCGCGGAAAAGTTCTGGAATCTGTACCACGATTTCAGCGAGGAAGCCAGAGAAGCTGGGTATCTGCCCATCCTTTCCAACAATCCGGGGCGCGGTTTCCCGGAGGAATCTGCATGGCTCACCGAACAGCTGAAAAGCCCGGAGTTTCGCCAGAACCTTGCGGAAGAATATGCTGCCTTCTGGACGGCCTACCAGCAGGATCGGGATTTGCTGCGCTTCCACTACCATAAACCCAAAGAAATTTGGGAGAACCTGCAAGATCTGTCCTTGCCTCGCACCACCTTTACCTCTCAGTTGACGGAAGTACCTTCGGTCAAGCAGTTTATCTCTGAGGACGAGATCGACGCCGCCATGACCAGAGGCAGCGGATTTGAGGGCGGTAAGGGCCGAGTTTTCACCTTTTTCCAGGAACCCCATACGGATAAGGAAAAGGTGGATTTTCTCAAACATAAGTATGGTATTGGCGGTCACTCCCATGCCCTGTCCGGTGCAATGAAAAGCGATGAAAGCCACGACGGAAAAGGTCTGCACTACAAAAAAGACGGCTGCCCGGATGTGCATTTCACCTGGGAGAAAGTCGCCAAACGGATTACCGACCTGATCCAGAAGGGACGCTATCTCACAGAACAGGAACAGGCGGAGTATGACAAAATCCAGGCAGAAAAGGCCCTGGCGGAAGAAGATGCCCTGCAAGCCCAGCAGCCGGACCCGGCTGTGTGGGAATACAACGGCGTCAAGGAGCGCCACCCGGATGATATAATCCTCTACCAAATGGGGGATTTTTTTGAGCTGTACGGTGAGGACGCCAAAACTGCTGCTGCGGAACTGGACCTCAATCTCACGACCCGCGCTATCCCCGGCGGTGGCCGTGTGGAAATGTGCGGCTTTCCGGCAAACCGGCTGGAGCAGGTTGTGGAACAGCTGCGGGATAAGCATGATGTGACCATTTCCGCTGTCCCGAAGGGCGGCAGGGAGCGGCAGGAGTATTCCATGCCCTCTATCGACCATGAGGCGGAACAGCACATCAATGCCCAGGAAGCGGAGTTTGGCGCAGACGGGACCAGAGTATTTCAGGAGACCGAAGCAGCCGCAGCCCCTACGATTCGAGAACTGCATGAGCAATACAAGCCCATTGTACTTGCCGCTGTTATGGAAGATGTGCCATATCGCAATGCCTGCGGTCACAGTGACCATGAGAACGCCGTGATCGAGGGCAATGCCGCTATTCGCCGTGCTGTCCTGGGATCTGGCAACATGGAGCTGCTCCGCCTCTATTCCGACACACCGGAGTTCCGCCAGCGCCTTCATCGAGAAATCATCGACGAGACCTATCCCAAGCTCCATGAGCTGCTGCACCCTCTCACGGACAATGACATCGACAAGGCTATCCAGGACTGGAACGGCAAAATCGAAAGTAAACACGCCGTTGTCCGTTACATGGAGAAACATGGGCGGGAAAAAGATACCGCTGCATGGCTGGCCCATGAGTTTGACGGCGGCGATGGCAAAACCCCGTTTTCGGTTCGCCCGGAAAGCCCCGAAGGAACGGTGCTGCCCTGGCCCAAGGTACAGCGCCGGATCGCTCAGCTTATCAAGGAGGACCGGTTCTACACCGAAGCGGAACAGGACCGGTTCGACAACATCGACCCCATCGCCATTCGGGAGGCTTTGGCCGAGCGCGGCATTGTGAATGGTGAACTGGTGGATGAGGAAAAACTGGATAATGACCCATTCATCCAGCGTGTTATGGCGGATGTGGAGGCCATATCCAGAGAGAGCGTCCCGGCAGATGAGCCGGAACAGCCTTCTCCCCATAATTTGCGTGTTCTGGTTTCAGATGAGGAATACGCTGCGGCTCGTGGCACACTCCGGGAGCGAACCTCCTACGATCCAGCGGTTCCTCCTTACAATGTGGGTGATATTGTCTATCTGGATGACCGGCCCCATCAGATCACAGAGCTGCGGGATGACACGGTGCAGCTGCTGCCCACCGGCATGAGCTATCCCATCTACCGGGCTGAGAGCCGGGAACGGTTTGAGCAGCTTTTGCGGGAGGATAACCGCAACGACTTCTATACCGAATTCCTGCCTGCAAATCTGGATACGGTGGACCAGGACCTTCGGGATGTGCTGGCCCATGGCCTGATTGGTGAGGCGGACAAGGCGGAGCTTTCCGAGCTTCTTCGCAACGGCAAGAGTAACCAGGAGGTAGCCTTGTGGCTGAGCCGGGCCTATCCCAACATCGTGGAAACGATGGAGCTGGAGACCGGCGAGACCGCCGATTACCGCACGATGCCGGAAGGTATCGAGCTGGAAGTGCTGGATGCAGATGAAAAGCGTCTGGCCATGCTGTTCTTCCAGTGGAGCGAGGTTGCGCCTTTGCTGCGCGGGATGTATGCCCGTCAGTTGGACGGTTTTGAGCAGGAACGCCCCGAACCGGCTGCCGAAACCCCGGCCTTCCAAGCCGAGACTGTGGCTGTCTATCCGGGCGATAAGAACAATCTGCCCTATGATGTGGTTGTTCAGACCCTGCGAACCAATGAGCCGGAGCCGCCCACGCCTGCTGTCGAGCCGGAAAAGACTCTGGATGAGGTACTGGACGAACACCCCGTTTCCATTCAGGTAAACGGCGAGTGGCAGACCTTCCCCAATGTCAAAGCTGCCGAGGAAGCCTCTTATGAGGAATACAAGGCCAATCTGCGTCGCACCGCCGAGAATTTCCGTATCACTGACGATCACCTGGGCGAAGGCGGCCCCAAGGCTAAGTTCCAGGCCAATGTCGAGGCAATCAAGCTGCTGAAATACCTGGAGGAAACCACCGAGCAGGCAACGCCGGAACAGCAGAAAATCCTTTCTCGGTATGTGGGCTGGGGCGGCCTTGCCGATGCCTTTGACCCCGACAAGGAAAGCTGGAGCAAGGAATATGCCCAGCTGAAGGAACTGCTGACCCCGGAGGAATACGCTGCTGCCAGAGGTTCCACCCTCAACGCGCACTACACCAGCCCTACGGTCATCAAAGCGATTTACGAGGCTGTGGGCCGCATGGGATTTGAGACCGGCAACATCCTGGAGCCGTCCTGTGGTGTAGGCAATTTCTTCGGTATGCTGCCGGAGGAAATGCGAAACAGCCGTCTTTACGGCGTGGAGCTGGATTCCATCAGCGGGCGTATTGCCCAGCAGCTCTACCCCAAGGCCGACATCACCGTGGCAGGGTTTGAGACCACCGACAGGCGGGATTTCTACGATCTGGCGGTGGGTAATGTACCGTTTGGCCAGTATCAGGTTCGGGATAAAGCCTATGACAAGCTGAATTTCAGCATTCACAACTACTTTTTCGCCAAGGCTCTGGATCAGGTTCGTCCCGGTGGCGTGGTGGCCTTTGTCACCAGCCGCTACACGATGGACGCCAAGGATTCCACCGTGCGCCGGTATCTTGCTCAGCGCGCCGAACTGCTGGGGGCCATCCGTCTGCCCAATGACGCTTTCAAAAAGAACGCAGGTGCCGAGGTCGTTTCGGACATCATCTTCCTGCAAAAGCGTGACCGTCCGTTGGACATCGTGCCGGAGTGGACGCAGACCGGGCAGACCGAGGACGGCTTTGCCATCAACCGCTATTTCCTGGACCACCCGGAAATGGTGCTGGGCCGACAGGAACCGGAAAGCACCGCCCACGGCATGGACTACACCGTGAACCCCATCGAGGGGCTGGAGCTTGCCGATCAGCTGCATGATGCCGTGAAGTACATTCGCGGCACCTACCAGGAGGCCGAGCTGCCGGAGCTGGGCGAGGGCGAAGCCATCGACACTTCTATCCCTGCTGACCCCAATGTGAAAAATTACTCCTACACCGTTGTGGACGGCGATGTGTATTACCGTGAAAACAGCTGTATGGTACGGCCTGACCTGAATGCCACCGCCGAAGCCCGTGTGAAAGGACTGGTGGGTCTGCGAGAATGTGTCCAGCAGCTCATTGATCTGCAAATGGACGCCGCCACACCGGACAGCGCCATCCAGGACAAACAGGCCGAACTGAACCGGCTCTATGACAGCTTCTCTGCAAAATATGGTCTTATCAATGACCGGGCGAACCGGCTGGCCTTTGCTGATGATTCCAGCTACTATCTGCTCTGCGCGCTGGAAGTCATTGACGAGGACGGCAAGCTGGAGCGCAAGGCGGATATGTTCACCAAGCGCACCATCAAGCCCCACAAGGCGGTGGACACTGTGGATACCGCAAGTGAAGCTCTGGCCGTATCAATTTCCGAAAAAGCCTTTGTCGATATGGCGTATATGGCGGAGTTGACCGGCAAGACCGGCGACGAACTGGCCGCCGAGCTAAAAGGCGTGATCTTCCGTGTACCTGGGCAGTTGGAGAAAGACGGCACTCCCCATTATGTAACAGCCGACGAATACCTGTCCGGCAATGTGCGGCGCAAGCTGCGTCAGGCACAGCGGGCCGCACAGCAGGACCCTTCCTTTGCAGTCAATGTGGAGGCCCTTACCGCTGCCCAGCCCAAAGACCTGGATGCGTCGGAGATTGAGGTGCGCCTGGGCGCTACCTGGATCGACAAAGAGTACATCCAGCAGTTTATGTATGAGACCTTCGACACGCCGTTTTATCTCCAGCGCAATATCGAGGTCAACTATTCTTCTTTCACCGCTGAGTGGCAGATCACCGGCAAAAGCTCTGTAAGCCAGAACAATGTGGCAGCCTAATATCATGCAGATCTGGCGGGACGGCGAGGCTGACAAGCTGACCCAGCTGGTATTCTGCGACATTTCCACGCCCCAGGCAGCCCCCTCCAAAAAGGCAGCCAAACAGCTGGATAATCCCACACTTCATGCGCTGGAACAGGCTGTGCCGTTGGATGAGCCTGAGCCTGCCTTTACCATCTATGAGGACATCCGCCAGAAGCTCATCGCCCAGGGAATGCCCGCCGAGCAGATTGCTTTTATCCACGAAGCCAAGACCGAGGTGCAGAAGAAAGAACTGTTTTCCAAGGTTCGCACTGGGCAGGTGCGCGTCCTGCTGGGCAGCACCTCCAAAATGGGCGCTGGCACCAATGTGCAGGACCGGCTTGTGGCGCTCCATGACCTGGATTGTCCGTGGCGTCCGGGAGACCTTGCCCAGCGCAAGGGCCGTATCGAGCGCCAGGGCAACCAGAATCCGCTGGTCCATGTGTACCGCTATGTTACCGAGGGAACTTTCGATGCCTACCTGTGGCAGACGGTGGAGAACAAACAGAAATTCATTTCGCAAATCATGACCAGCAAAAGCCCGGTCCGCTCCTGCGATGATGTGGACGAAACGGCGCTGTCCTTTGCCGAGATCAAGGCCCTGTGCGCCGGAGACCCCCGTATCAAGGAGCGCATGGATTTGGATGTGGAGGTTGCGCGTCTGAAGCTGATGAAAGCTGACCATCAGAGCAAGCAGTACCGCCTGGAGGATCAGTTGCTCAAATACTTCCCCCAGGAAATCGAAACTAACAAGGGGTTTATTAAAGGCTTTGAAGCGGATCTGGAGACCCTGGCCGCCCATCCTCACCCGGAGGATGGCTTTGCTGGAATGGAGATCCGGGGCGATGTGCTGACTGACAAAGAAAACGCCGGTGCAGCCTTGCTAGACGCCTGTAAGGAGGTCAAAGGCTCCGAACCGGTGCAGATCGGCAGCTATCGGGGCTTTACTATGTCCGTGGAGTTTTCCGCTTGGAAACAGGAATATACGCTCCTGTTGAAAGGCCAGATGACCCACCGGGCAAGCCTCGGCACAGACCCGCGCGGAAACCTCACCCGTATCGACAATGCACTGGCTCAAATGCCTCAGCGTTTGGAAGCCGTGAAAAACCAGCTGGACAACCTTTACCAACAGCAGGCCGCAGCCAAAGAGGAAATCGGAAAGCCGTTTCCCTTTGAGGATGATCTGCGAGTCAAGTCCGCCCGTCTGGTGGAACTGGACACGCTGCTGAACATTGACGGCAAGGGCCATGCCCAGCCGGAAACTGTGGTTGCCAAGAGCGCACGGCCTTCGGTGCTGGACAGCTTGAAGCGCCCGGTGCCACCCCGTAGCCCTGAAAAGAAACCGAAACAACATGAGGAGGTGCGATAACATGAATACCAACGATCTGAATACGGCCCTTTATGAGAAGATGGCCGCTGAACAGGACAAATACCGGGACTGGCTGAAAAGCCAGCCCCCGGAGGAAATCCTGCACCATACCTATGAGTACACCGTCCGGGAGGACATTGTGATGGCGATGGAGGACTTGGAGCTGACCGATGCCCAGGCCCAGGCGCTTTTGGATTCGCCTACACCGCTGGCCGATGTGTACCGTCACTTTGAGAAGCTGGAGACCGGCTACATGGATGTGATCCGGGACAGCATTGAAAACCGAGCGGATGATGTGTGTAAGGTTTTGGAAGAACAGCGGTCCATCCCTCTCTATCTCCATTCTGCCGCCTATGCGTCCCAGCATGGGGAGATGGCACAATATAACCGCTCTTATCAGGCAAACTTTGACTGTAAAGAGGCCATTGAACACGCCATCAGCGCCCACTATGCGGATAACCGACTGGATACGGAGTCTGCGGTTAAGGCGGTGCTGGAAAAGTTCGGGTCGGAACGAGTACAGTTCATCCTTGCCAACACCATCCAGCATAAGGACAGCGACGGTCGCGTTTCCCGTGACAACAAAGCCTGGGCAAAGACCATTCCCATGCCGGAGGACAGCGGCACTTCGCGCCACTGTGCTTATCTGGTTGTGGATGAGGTCAATCTTGGTCTGACCGATCTGTTTACACGGCAGGCACGAAAAACGCTTCAGGAACCGGAGAAAGGCTCTGTCTTGCAAAAGCTCAAACAGGAGCCTACCACCCACAAGCCTGCTTTATCGAAGAAACAGGAGCCGGAACGATGAGCGCCAAAAAGCGTAAACGGGATGTGCCGGTCCTGTTTTGGGTTTCCGATGCGGAGATGGAAGCGATCCAGCAGAAAATGGCACAGTTCGGAACAAAAAACCTGAGCGCCTATCTGCGGAAGATGGCTGTGGACGGCTATGTGGTACAGCTGGACTTGCCGGAGCTGAAGGAACTGGTATCCCTGTTGCGCCGAAGCAGCAATAACCTGAACCAGCTCACCCGACGGGTACATGAAACGGGGCGGATTTATGATGCTGACCTGGAGGATATAGCCCAACGGCAGGAGCAGTTATGGGAGGGCGTGAAAGAAATCCTAACCCAGCTTTCCAGGCTTTCGTAACAGGGATATATGCCCCAACTGCGGAGGGAGGAACGGCGTTCTTTTCGCCGCGCCTTCCTCCGTTTTTTCTTTTGCCCATATCCTTGTCTTTTTGAAATGTTGGAAGGATAATATGGGTAGAAAACAGATTGCCGCAAAGGAGTTGAGAATAGATGAAAACCTTTGAGAAGGTGTTGGAGATTTTTCGTGAGTATTTGGACTGTGATCTAGAGGAAGAAGTCCTCCCTTGTCGAGAAGGTTATCTCCGCGTCACATGGAATGGAGATTCCCGCTACTGTGTGGATGGACTTCTCAGCCGGACACCGGACGAACTATTCGAGGTGCTGTTATCTGATTATCGCAGCTATGAGGAACTGCGGCTAACCAAAGGATGCCGAGAAGTGACGGAAGAAGATGAAAGACAGGCAGAAATTCTCTGTCAGAGCTTTCGGGAACGATGGAAGGAGGAAGAAAAATGAGGGCGATCTGGTTCATTCTGAAACTGCCGTTGAAGATTTTAATGGCTCCGGTGATTCTGTCGCTGACCCTGTTCGTCTGGATTTGTGTGGGGATTGTCTATGTCTCCGGTTTGGTGCTGGGGCTTATCAGCATGGTGGTTGCCCTGCTGGGTGTGGCAGTTCTGATTACTTACTCCTTGCAAAACGGCATTATCCTGCTGGTGATAGCATTTCTCATTAGTCCCTATGGTTTGCCAATGGCTGCAATCTGGCTACTGGGCAAGGTACAGGACTTGAAGTTTATCATTCAAGATTTGGTTTATGGATAATATGAAAACCTCCGACGAATTTCGTCGGAGGTTTTATGGTTCTAGGTTATCTTCTTGAAAAAGCGGCGATGCAAAAAAGGTATCTATCCCAATCCCCATTCCTTGGCACATCTCATGAATGATCCGTAGCTTAACCGAATCATACGAGCAGTTGATGACATTTCCAATCGTAGACTTGGGAACACCGCTTTTCATATACAGTTGATATTGTGTCATTTTTCTTTCATCTAGTAATTCTAACAGACGTTTGCTTACCGCCTCGTTTAGCTTCATTCTATACACCGCCCCTGTGACTGTACTATATTTAGTATATGGGCAGTTTTGCTAAAATTGGTCCCTGTACCTGTACTAATAGAGCTATTTGCAGTATGATGGTAATAGGGGTGCCATCGTATGAACGTAACTTTTTGTGGCCATTCGCAAATCACAAAGGCAGACAATATTGCGAATTGGCTTCGCAATGTAACACAAGACCTAATTGAGCAAGGAGCAACAACTTTTTATCTTGGAGGATATGGAGAGTTCGACAGTTTAGCAGCGTCTATTTTACGGGAACAAAAGAAAAAGTATCCGCAAATCGAGCTGGTTCTTGTATTGGCATATTTGAACACTGGCCGGGATGTTTCTGGCTATGACAGTACCGTGTATCCACCGCTGGAAAACGTACCGCGCCGTTTTTCGATTTCTCATAGAAATCGCTGGATGGTAGAGTCCGCCGATGTAGTGGTGGCCTATGTTCTCCATGATTGGGGCGGAGCAGCCACAACGTTACGGTGTGCCAAACAGAAAAAGAAGCAGATTATTTCATATCGTGATGAAATGGGCAGCTGAGGTTGTCTATTTTGCTGCCACTTCATATTTCCAAAACTGTTGAACGTTAAGCTGTCGGTAAAATTATGCCGAATTTTCATCACTTTACTTTTGAACTAATATTGCTTATAATATTAGTGTGAAAGGAAGTGGTACGGTGGGACAATTTGAACAGCTGGATCAGCTGCTGGAAACACAGGATGGGATGCTGCGAACAGCTCAAGTAGTATCTGCTGGTATTTCTAAGCCTGTTTTTTATGATTATGTGCACTCACGGGAATTGGAGCGGGTCGCGCATGGAATTTATCTTTCCAAGGATGCCTGGGTCGATGCCATGTACTTACTTCATCTGCGGGTCGAACAGGCAGTGTTTTCCCATGAGACAGCTTTATTTTTTCACGATCTGACAGACCGCGAGCCGCTGGAATATACGGTCACAGTCAAGACCGGATATAATCCCTCCAAGCTGAAAGCAGAGGGCGTACAGGTATTCACCATTAAGGCGGAACTGCATGGGGTGGGCCTGACAACGGCTCAGACACCATTTGGGCATACAGTTCCTGTCTATGACCTGGAGCGCACCATCTGCGACCTGCTCCGCAGCAGGAACAACATGGAGATGCAGACTTTTCAAGGGGCATTAAAGATGTATGCCAGAAGAAAAGACAAAGACCTGCGGACATTGATGCGGTATGCCGGTATGTTCCGGGTAGAAAAAATTCTGCGGCAGTATTTGGAGGTGCTTTTATGATAAAAACAGCAAGGCAGTTGAAGGATCTGATCCGCAATCTTTCCAGAAAAAAATCTGCGGACGCCCAGCTCTTGATGCGGAACTACATGATGGAGCGTTTTCTGGAGCGTATCTCCCTTTCTGAATATCGTGACAAATTTATTCTGAAAGGCGGTATGCTGGTAGCGGCTATGGTTGGTCTGGATGCCCGTTCCACGATGGATTTGGACGCTACTGTAAAAGGAGCCAATGTCAATGTGGAGGACATAGAGAATTTGATTTCCGCTATTGTGAGTGTCCCGCTTGATGATGGCGTCAAATTCCAGCTGAAAAGTATTTCGGAGATTATGGATGAGGCGGAATATCCGGGGATTCGCGTAAATATGACTACAACCTTTGACGGTGTGGTGACGCCTTTGAAGATTGACATTTCCACAGGGGATGCCATTACCCCCAGGGAGATCCGCTACTCTTTCAAGCTGATGCTGGAAGATCGCTCCATTGATATTTGGGCGTACAATCTGGAAACGGTTCTGGCCGAAAAGCTGGAAACGATCATTACCAGAACTACCACCAACACCCGCATGAGAGATTTCTATGACATTTATATTCTGGAACAGCTGCATGGGAATACATTGGACCCTCAGATTCTCCATGATGCGCTGCGGGCCACTGCTCACAAACGCGGGACAGAACGACATCTTGCAGAAGCTGCCGAAGTTTTTGAGGAAGTGGAGAACAGCTCGGTTATGCAGAAACTTTGGGAATCGTACCGCAAAAAATTTTCCTATGCGGCAGATCTGGAGTGGAACATCATCATGGGGGCGGTGCGCAGTTTATACGCTCTCAGTGAAAAGGAATCGAGCCTATGAAGAAGCACGGCCATTATTGTAAAGTCTGCGGAGAATATAAGGCTAATGAAAAATTTTCCGGCAAAGGTCATGCGGCGCACGTCTGTAAATCCTGTGCTTCTTTGCCGCCGGAGAAGCAAGCGGAGCAAATGACAATAAACCGCTTGCTGAATCTCCCATGGAGATTATCAAAGGAGCAGATTTCCTGGCTGAAGAACCGAATGAAAGATAAGCGCCGGGAAGTTCGTGCGCTGGCAAAAGAACAATACGAGATGAGGTTTCCTCCGAAGCGGTTAGAGGACATCGAGGACAATTTTGATTTTCTCGATGAGGACGATTTAATAGAATAACAAAAGCGGTCTGCACCATGCAGGCCGTTTCTTTTTTGGAAAGGAGGTCTCCCTTATGGCAACCACACGCATCATGCCGCTGCATATCGGCAAGGGTCGGACTGAGAGCCGTGCCATCAGCGATATTATTGACTATGTGGCAAATCCCCAAAAGACCGACAACGGAAAATTGATTACCAGCTATGGATGTGACAGCCGCACTGCTGATGCAGAGTTTCTGTTGGCAAAGCGGCAGTATATTGCCGCCACCGGACGAGTGCGCGGTACAGATGATGTGATCGCCTACCATGTGCGCCAGTCGTTCAGGCCCGGAGAGATCACACCGGAGGAAGCCAACCGGCTGGGCATAGAATTTGCCAGGCGGTTCACCAAAGGCAATCATTCCTTTGTGGTCTGCACCCACATCGACAAATCGCATATTCATAATCACATCATCTGGTCGGCGGTCAATATGGATTGTGACCGGAAGTTCCGTAACTTTTGGGGAAGCACCAGAGCTGTTCGACGTTTAAGTGACACCATTTGTATCGAGAACGGACTATCCATTGTGGAGAACCCCAAGCCCCACGGAAAAAGCTACAACAAGTGGCTGGGCGAACAAGCCAAGCCCTCCCATCGGGAACAGCTACGGGTGATGATTGACCGGGCGCTGGAGCAAAAGCCAGCAGACTTTGACACACTTCTGCAACTGCTTTCCGAGATGGGCTGCGAGGTATCTCGGCGCGGGAAAGCAATCCGCCTTAAAGCTCCCGGCTGGAAGAATGTAGCCCGTATGGATGACAAGCTGGGAGCCGGGTACAGCGAAACAGAAATCCGTGCGGTGCTGGCTGGAGAAAAGCAGCACACGCCCCGCAAGAAATCCACCGTGCAGCCGGAGCCACCCAAGGTCAATTTGCTGGTGGATATTCAGGCAAAATTGCAGGCCGGGAAAGGTGCTGGATATGCACGCTGGGCCAAGGTTTTTAACTTAAAACAGATGGCGCAGACCGTGAATTTTCTTACCGAACATCACCTACTGGACTATACAGAGCTGGAAGAAAAAGCGGTGGCGGCTACCGCCCATCACAATGAGCTGTCAGCGCAGATTAAGGCGACGGAGAAACGCATGGCAGAGATCGCCGTCCTGCGTACCCATATCGTTAATTATGCCAAGACCCGCGAGACCTATGTTGCCTATCGCAAGGCCGGTTATTCCCGAAAATTTCGGGAGGAACATGAGCAAGAAATTCTGCTCCATCAGGCGGCAAAAAATGCCTTTGATGAGATGGGAGTGAAGAAGCTGCCCAAGGTCAAAGACCTGCAATCTGAGTATGCCAAACTGCTGGAGGAAAAGAAGAAAACCTACGCCGAGTACCGGCGTTCCCGTGAGGAAATGCGGGAACTTTTGACGGCAAAGGCCAATGTGGATCGGCTGCTGAAAATGGATGAGGAACAGAAAAAAGAACAAGAAAAAGACCACGGCCAGCGGTAAGCCGGTCATGGTCATAAGCGTCCATCGGACGCGTAGCCGCAGAATGAAATTCTGCGTTCAAAGGGGCTTGGGGGCGCTGCCCTCAACAAGCAAAGCAGAGGGGGAAATCACGTCAGGATTTTTCCCTCTGTGGGCCGAGTGTATTAACACCGGCATTGCTTGCCACTTTTGTTCGCAAACAATATCCGTATCCTTTACACGATGATTTACTTTTATTATCATAGTCGTAATAAGTATATAAACTACTTACATATAAGCACCTAAAATATGAAAGGGCTGATAAAATGATGACCTTTGAAAAGGTTTTAGAAGTATTCAACGATTACCTAAATAAAGATAGTGTTTTGGAGGTGGTGAACACTAAGCGAGGATACACCGTTATGATTTGGGATGAAAAAGATGAGCAATGGTTTGGTGTGGAACATTGCAAAGCCCCCGAGCTTTTACGGGATGCCTTACTTGATGGCTATCGTGATTTTTTAGAGCAACAACTTACTCATAACCGCAGGAGTTTAACCGAAACAGAAATCTTAGATATTCAAAACCGATGTGAACAGCTTTATGATTTGTGTGGAGAATAAAAAAATAACCTAAAAAGTGCGATAGCCTGTGTAGGTGTCGCACTTTTTTCAGTTGGCTTGGCTTACGAAAACAGCGTTAATTATTCCGCAGTTTCTCTTGCCTTTTTCAAGCCTTGAGCCGTAGCTTCCATCACGATAAGCTCCTTTTCTTCCATATCATTCAACAGTACATCAACTTGTTTGCGGCGATTGTTGTCGCCATCTTCATTGCATGGAAAAAAGAACTGGTCTACAGAGATGTCAAGCAAGGTAGTAATGAGATAAAATTTGTTAAGCCTTGGGTGCTGCCCCCTGTTCTCTATATACATAATAGAGCGTGGCGTAAGGTCTACCAGTTGGGCAAGATATTCCTGTGTCCACCCTTTTGCTTCCCGAGCTTTTTTTATCGCTATACCTAACGGCTTAAAATCAAGTTTTCTTTCATCTTGGTACATTTTAATATCATCCTATATCATTGTACATTTCGGGTGATGATATTTGAACGAAGTATGATTTTATGTTTAGTAGTGTATAATTTCGTATTAGTGGAGAGAAACTTGCTATTATTCGTCATTCCGTATATAATAATTATATACTCTTTGCGAAAGGAAGTTGATATTATGAATTACATTTCTGTGAAAGCCGCTTCTGAAAAATGGGGCATATCGGAAAGACGGATACAAAAATTATGTGAGGAAAATCGCATTGACGGAACTGAAAAATTTGGTCGTGCATGGATGATACCAAAAGATGCAGAAAAACCCGTTGATGGACGTATGAAAACAAGGAACAAACAGGAGGAGAATCATGGAATTTAATGAAAAGCTACAACAGCTTAGGACTGGAAAGAACTTAACGCAGGAACAACTTGCGGAGCAATTATATGTATCAAGAACAGCCATTTCAAAATGGGAAAGCGGCAAGGGTTACCCTAACATTGAGTCGCTCAAGTGTATTTCTAAATTCTTTTCTGTGACCATAGATGAACTGCTATCGGGCGAAGAACTGATTACACTTGCCGAAACTGAAAATCGTTCCAACTTGAAAAAAATTTACAGTTTCATTTATGGAATATTAGATATGATGGCGGTTACTTTTATACTTTTGCCGTTGTATGGTAACGGTAACCTTGTTGACGGATATATTTATTCTGTCAATCTACTTTCATTTACAGACACTACCCCAATATATCTTGCAATCTATTGGATTGTTTTTATTGTTTTGATTGCACTTGGGATAGCGAAACTGATGTGTGTTTGTTTTGAAAAGGAATCATGGAGCAACATAATCACAAAATGCTCTCTCGTGCTGAGTACGCTTTTTATCTGCTTCTTCGCTGCGGCAAGACAACCCTATGTAACCGCCCTTATGTTTCTGCTATTTGTTGCTAAAATATTTGTCTGGATAAAGCAAACCCAAACAAAGTAAAATGCCATAAACCCTTTAAAATAGGCTCTGACACGATAAGTGTCGGAGCTTTTTTCGTGCTGACATCTATTGTGTCGGCATTGTGACGGTAGATTTCTTGGCTTCTATGCAATACTCGTGGATAATAAGATTGTGGTCAGCGAAAACAAGAACAGCAACCCACGGAAAGGAGAATCAAATATGGATTATATCATTGAAACAGAAAATCTTACGAAGCGATACGGAACAGCCACCGTTGTCGATAAGGTAAATCTTCATGTGCCAAAGGGCAAAATTTATGGTTTGCTCGGCAGAAACGGAGCAGGCAAAACCACAGCAATGAAAATGATGTTGCAGCTTGCTTTCCCAACGGAGGGAACGGTACGCTTGTTTGGCACAAACTATAAGGAAAATATCCATACCCTTTATAGCAAAGTAGGCTCTATTATCGAAACACCGGGATTTTACAGTAATTTAACAGGGTATGAGAATTTGCAAATTCTCGCTAAACTGCGAGGGGGAGTATCTAAAAGTGGAGTAGAAAAAGCTCTTGAAGTTGTGGGGCTGCATAAGGAGAAAAGAAAAGTCTTTTCCGATTATTCCCTCGGAATGAAGCAACGGCTTGGTATTGCCGCCGCCATTATGCACGAGCCGGAGCTTTTAATACTTGACGAACCGATTAACGGACTTGACCCCATTGGAATAGTTGAAATACGCTCATTTTTATCTGAACTTAGTCACAATCATGGCATTACCATTTTTATCTCAAGCCATGTTTTAAGCGAGATTGAACAGATAGCAGATATTATCGGCGTTATGCACGAGGGGCATTTAGTAGAGGAAGTGAATATATCCGAGCTTCACAAAAGGAATCGAAAATACATTCAATTTGATTTATCTGACAGTGAGATAGCCGGAAAGATTTTAGAAAACCACTACCACATGACGGATTTTACAGTGCAGGACGGTACGGTGAGAATTTATGACTTTAGCCAAAGTGTTGGAGAAATCAATCGAGAATTTGCACGAAATGGACTGCTCGTGACAAGGATAAATGATAGTGAGGAAAACTTAGAGGACTACTTTTCTAAACTGATTGGAGGTGGCGGTATTGCTTAATCTTATTTCTTGTGAATTATTAAAACTAAAGCGTTCAAAAATGGTGCTAATTAGTGTGGCAGGGGTATTATCTACCCCACTTTTGATGTTAATAGAAGCCTTGCAAACACATTTTGATAAGCCGGAGATTATCTTTACCTTGTCTGACATATACAGCGACAGTGTACTGTATATCATGCTGCTGGTAAACATTATGATATATGTGGCAATTGCAGCTTACTTGTTTAGCAGAGAGTACACAGAAAGCACCCTCAAAACCATATTGCCCATACCCATTTCAAGGACAAAACTATTAATTGGAAAATTTTGCACCCTGCTTCTTTGGATTGTTATGCTAACCCTTGTAACATGGGCAGGTATATTTATCGTTTGTGGGCTATATGACGCTGTCTTTACATTGGAGGGATATAGCTTACTAGTGGCAATAGTATGGCTCCCCAAGTTTTTGTTTGGCAGTATCCTGATGTTTTTAACAGTTTCTCCTTTTGTGTTTGTTGCTATGAAAACAAAAGGATTTGTCGCCCCGATGATTGGCTCTGCCGTGATTGTCATGGGAAGTGCCGCACTTTCAAATCAAGAATGGGGAGCGTTGTATCCGTGGACAGCCACCTATTTCTTGGTGCAGGGTAAACTTCAGAGTACCGGCTATCCTACACTGCTGTCTGTATCTATTATTATTCTTGTATCAGCAGTTGGTTTTCTTATGACCTTTCATCATTTTAAAAAGGAGGATTTGAAATAATGGTACTTGATTTTATAGAAATCTTAAAAGTTATTTTTCTTGGAATTGTTGAGGGTATTACTGAGTGGCTACCTATCAGCAGCACAGGACATATGATTCTTGTGGACGAATTTATCACACTTAATATGAGCGAAGCATTTAAAGAAATGTTTTTTGTTGTTATTCAACTTGGAGCTATACTCGCAGTGGTTGTAATGTTTTGGAACAAGATGTTTCCCTTTCAATTTAAGAACAAAGCACAGTCAATTGTTAAAAAGGATACTTTCTCGTTGTGGTTCAAGGTTGCGGTAGCTTGTGTACCGTCAGCTATTATGGGGATTCTATTTGATGATTATTTGGATGCTTACCTCCAAACCCCCATTGTGATTTCAATCATGTTAATCTTTTATGGTTTGTTATTCATTCTCATAGAAAATTGGAATAAAAAGCGTACTCCTACTACTATGGCACTTTCTGACATCAGCTATAAAACAGCAATCTTGATAGGGGCATTTCAAGTGTTATCACTTATACCCGGCACATCACGGTCGGGAGCAACGATTATAGGTGCTTTACTCATAGGAGTTTCACGAGTGGCAGCAGCAGAGTTTACTTTTTTCCTCGCAGTACCTACTATGCTTGGAGCAAGTGCTTTTAAGCTGTTAAAATTCGGGTTTGAATTTACAAGTGCAGAACTGCTCGCTCTTGTTCTCGGTATGGCTGTGGCATTTGCGGTATCTGTCTTAGTAATTAAATTCCTAATGAACTTTATCAAAAAACATGATTTTAAGGTGTTTGGTTGGTATCGAATTGTGCTTGGTATACTTGTTGTACTTATAAAATCTTAATAATGCGTTTTCTTTGTGCGCGAATAAAAATGCCAGTTGGTCCTTAAGATCAGCTGGCATTTTTGTTTCTGGGGATGGAAAACAACCCAGAGATTCTCGTTGTCGATCTCCTCCTGATTTTAGTTTGCATGGTGAATTTTGCAAATTGAATCTACAGGAGGTTAATAATGGGATTTAATTATGGATATGAGAAAAAGAAGTTTGATAGTAGATGGAAGCGTTTAGAAGTTGAGTATTGTGATGCAGGGATGAGCGAAGAACAGATTGCTGCCATGAAAGAATATGACTGGGCATGGTTTTGCAGTCAAAGGGTTTTTCAAAACCATACGCAACCAATACCTTGTGAACAATATGATGAAGTATGTGGTCAATCACAGCTGTTCCGAAAGTTTGCATCGTTATCTTATCAATGGGATGTTGATAAGATTGATCAAACGCGATATGGATGGTTGGCTTCGGTGGAAAACGAACAACTACTGTTGAGATTGAAGAAGCTGTCGAAGAAAGATTTGGAGCTATTGACATTACTTTTTGTGGATGGTTATCGTCAAATTGATGTAGCACGTCTTTGGCATTGTTCCAGAAGTGCTGTTGCACAAAGATTTAAAAAAATAAAAAAATTTTTGAATAACACTTAACAAATGAAGCGTATCAGTGCCTACCCATTGAGGGAAGAACATTCTCCCAATGTGGAGCTTGACAATTTCATAGACGGCATTTCCGGTACATAACCTATGTACGAGCGAATCAGGCACGCCGCGAAGATGGACAGCCCCAGGAGGTGATGAATAGGACTGTTCCGAGCGATCCACGTCAGCCTGATACCCGAAAGTGGCATTTCAGGGCGCGATGACTGCATAGGGGTTTAAGATACTTCCTCACGGCCTCCTAAAGACTTGGGGGGAACTCTGCGGCGCACGAGTAAAACGACGCTGTGGAGTTATGACAGCCGCGCCAGCGGAGACCGGAATGTCCCCATCGCCAGGGGTGCGTGGCAAATGTGGCGAGTAAATTTTTCAAAGTCAGATACCATGCGCTGGCAGCTTCGGTTGCCAGCGCATTCATGTGATTTTGAAAGCAACAACCACATCTTTGACAGAAAGGGGGACCACCTATGGAAAAATTGATTTCGCGGAAAGAGGCTGCCAAATTACTGGGGATTAGCATTGCCACTTTGGATGCAGCTCGAAACAGTGGGCTAATTTCCTATGTTCAGTATGTGCAAAATGGTTGCGTGTACTTTACAGATGCTGGCCTTCAGGAGTATATCGCAAAATGCACCCATCGTGCAAAGCCAGTGGAAAAAAGCGCTACATACCGCAAGCTGCGAAGTGTCCGAGCTTGAGCTGTTCCGTATCCTTGCTGGAACCTAATATGTCTGATAAAACAAAGGTACAGCGCTGGACATTATTCTTAGGAGGTGACGGAATTGGCAAAAAGAAAAAGGGCAATTCCTCAATATGGTACGGTCGTGCTTAACGGCATTGAATATTATAGAACCAGAGTCGAAGATTCGGATGGAAACAGAGTGGCGCTTTATGCAAAGACGCCCGAAAAGCTTTATGACAAGGAACTGGAGGCGTTAGAGCAGATTGACAGTACTACGTTTCGTCGAAGATCGCCTACGGTTATCAAGCCTTTGGGAGATATGTATATGGAGGAAGTAACAGCGGATGATATTCGTCTGGCGCTGATCCCATTGTCCAATAAGTCCGAGAGCCTGCACAATACGGTGAATATGCTCCTCAAGTGCATTTTTTACTCGGCAGAGCGGAGCCAGTTGCTGGAATACAATCCGTGTGAGGGGATTTCGGCAAAAGGAGGGAAACCGACCCAAAAGAAAGATTCGCTGACAGACCAGCAGGTGGAAGTGCTGCTGGAAACCGTCAAAGGACTTCCGCCGTATCTGTTTACCATGATCGGCTTATATGCCGGTCTGCGCCGAGAAGAAGCTCTCGCCTTGCAATGGGATTGTGTGTTCCTCGATGCACCCACTCCATATATCTCTGTGCGGCGCGCATGGCGATCAGAGCATAACAGACCGGTTATCTCTACAACGCTTAAGACGAAAGCAGCAAGAAGGGATATTCCCATTCCCAAATGCCTTGTGAATTGTCTGCGGGAAGCCAAGGCTGCCTCCAAATCGGAATATGTGATTGCCGATAGTGAGGGACAGCCCTTGTCATATTCGCAGTTCAAACGTGTCTGGCAGTACATCGTTGTTCGGTCTACCAAGGAGCGTACCTATTATAAGTATGTGAACGGACAGAGCATCAAGTACACTGTTCAGCCGAGTCTGGGAGGACATCAGAAAAACAATCCCAACATTGTGTATAGCCTGGACTTCGATGTGACACCGCACCTGCTGCGGCATACCTACATCACCAATCTTCTGTATGCAGGTGTTGACCCCAAGACGGTCCAGTACCTTGCCGGACATGAGAACAGCAAGACAACTATGGACATCTATGCAAGAGTAAAGTATAATAAACCAGAACAGCTATTCGATGTAGTAAATTCTGCATTTCATCAAGCTGTCCCCTCGTAAAAGTGGCCTGTTTTTTGGTTAAGGAATAGGACAACCGAGGGGCCGAGGCTCAAAAAAGCCCGGAATATCAAGGAAAATCATCGCTCAGACGATTGAAATACGGCTTGAAGGCTGCACGCCGTGCACCGCAGTTCTCCAAGAGATAATTGCGCGTCTGGAGTCCCAATTCAAAAGCATTCGAAGCCTCCCACGGAATTTCCCGTTGGGAGGCTTTTTGCGTGTTCCAAGGGCTTTTTCTGATGTATATAGATGTATATAAGTTTCTAATAAGGATTTTGCAATCGGAAGAAGAGCTTCGTTGCTTTGCGTCTATTTTGATGCGCTCATATTTAAAGAAAAAGCATGTTGCGTTGGCAAGGAGGTTTCTATTTATATAAAGGAAACTGGGGGCGTCCACCTATGCCGCAGGGAAGGGATTCCCCATCTTGCATACTTTTCCGCCTGCCTTTGCGGAATACTCCCTGTGGGTGGGAGACTTCCCATCTGATTCTGTAGGGCTTTCCCCCGTGGAGCGGAGGATACAATCGTTGCCGTTTGCTGCCGTGGCCCTCGCCGTAGGCGCGAAAGACGCGGTGCGTCCGCTGCGCGCCTGCTCATGCCGCAGGGAAGGAACTTGTAACCTTATATACTTTTCCGCCTGCTTTTGCAGAACGCTCCCTGTGGATGGGACATAAAACTTCCATCTCGCTTTTGTAGGGCTTTCCCCCGTGGAGCGGAGGATACAATCGTTGCCGTTTGCTGCCGTGGCCCTCGCCGTAGGCGCGTCCTGACCGGAGGTCCGCGAGAGGCACTGTGTGCCTGGCCTTTGTGGAGTGCTCCCTGTGGGTGGGCAATAAGGCTTCCCATCTGCTTCTGTAGGGCTTTCCCCCGTGGAGCGGAGGATACAATCGTTGCCGTTTGCTGCCGTGGCCCTCGCCGTAGGCGCGAGAGGCACTGTGTGCCCGCCGTAGGCGCGTCCTGACCGGAGGTCCGCGAGAGGCACTGTGTGCCCGCTGTGTGCCTGTGGAAAACGGTGTTTTTGAGCGTGGGCGGCGCCCCAATTCGACCGGCTTTCCACAGAGTTTTCCCTTTCAACGGTGGAAAACTGTGTGGAAATAGTGGAAAACCTTTCAAAAATCCGCTTCAAACCCCAATATACAGTAGGAGGAAAAAGACAGTTGTCCGGTCCGAGGAAAATCCACAGAAACAAGGCTCTCCCTGTGGAAGAGAGGGAAAACTCGTGGGAATCCGGTGGAAAAGCGGTTGAGAAGTGTGGAAAATTGCCGTCCGCCTTTCTCTTGCGCGAAGAAGAAATGCCAAACCTGCAAAATGGAAATCATTGACGGGAGAACTGCCAAAGACATACAATGTCCCCCAAGGCCAATCCGCCCGGAAAGCCAGAGGACAAGCCGTTTTTGGGCTTGTCTCCCCGCATTTTTGCCGCGCTTTTTTCCCGTCCCCTGGCATAAAATACAGGCTTGAAACCTTTGTAACAAGTTTGTAACCGAAAGTTTTTACATTCTGCACAGAAAACACGGTCAAAATCTTCCTAAGCAACGGGGAAATCCGGTCGAAAACGGAAGCTTCTCCGGAAAACGGTGGACAATTCTGATTTTCGACTTGTTCATAATGCTCAAAATCGCGCTTTTTCCAAATTTGACAATGGGCGATTGGATGAATATAATACGTGCATTGACAACCCCAATAACCATGAAGCGGCGAGCGGGAAGATTTTTTCCCGCATGTAGTAATTGATTTACTTTGTCGTAGGCTCTTTTCCCTGCCAAACAGGATGGCTGGGGGAGGGTGATGGCACGAACCGAAATTGCCGCAGAAAAGGAAAAAGGTGAAACAATGTTCAATCAGAATGCGAAGCAATTTGTGGAGAACGCAAAGCGCTTCCTGTGCAAAACCCCGTTGAAACGGTTGACCGCCCTGCTGGTGATGGTCGTGATTACAGTGAGTTCTGTTATCACGGTTATGGCCGCCACGCGCGACGTCAATCTTACGTACAATGGGGAGATCTACACGCTGCAAACAACCAGCGGCGGGACGCAGGACATCCTGAATCAGGCAAAGGCTCAATATCCGGAAATCGAAGTTGGGCCGATGGACGACATCTCCCGTTCGGAGGACGAGACGGCGATCAACCTGACCGTGAAGAGCGCGTATGACGCAACGGTTTTGGCGGACGGCGCCGGCCACACTATGCTTGCTTATTACGGTGAGGACGTGGAAGATGTTCTGGAAAAAGTGGGCGTCACCCTCGGCGTGAACGATGTGGTGGAGCCTGCGAAGAACGAGAAAGTGACGGATGACACGGAAATTACGGTCACCCGCAGATATGAGGTGTCCATCACAGCGGATGGGGAAACGAGAGAGCTCTTGGCCCCCTCCAATACGGTGGCACAGACCCTGGAGGACCAGGGGATCACCCTTGGTTCCGACGACCTCGTCAGTGTAGACCTGGATGAGCGCGTATGCGACGGTATGCAGATCGTCGTCTCTCGCGTAACCTATCAGGACGTCACGGTGACGGAAGAGATTCCTTATGAGACGACAACAAACAAGGATGCGAATCTTGACAAGGGCAAGACGATTGTGGAAGTAGAAGGCCAGGTCGGAAGCCAGTCTGTTGAGAAGCGCCAGAAGTTTATCGACGGCCAGCTCGTGGAGGAGACGGTTCTGAACACAACTGTGCTCAAGGAGCCTGTCACGCGGGTGGTCACGGTCGGTGCAAAGCCGAAGAACGGCATTGCAATCGTCAATGGGGACGGCACGCTCACGGATCACAACGGCAATACCATTAAGTATTCCAAGGTGGTATCCGGGCGCAGTTCGGCCTATACGGGCGGTGGATATACGTCCACCGGGAAGCCCGCGGCGGTCGGCCTTGTGGCGGTCAACCCGAAGATCATCCCGTATGGAACGAGAATGTATATTGCATCCCCGGACGGCAAGACCGTCTACGGCTATGCGATCGCTGCGGATACCGGCGGCGGCGTAAAGAGCGGCCGGATTGTAGCGGACTTGTACTATGATACGTACAATGAGTGCATCAACTTCGGTGTGCGGAATATGAACCTCTATATCCTTGAGTAAGGTTTCCCCAAAGGGAAACCCTGTTATAGGCAAAAAGAGGCCGGAAATCCCTCTGCGCGGCATTTGCCGCGGGGAGTCGGCTTCGCCTACCCAAACGCCGGAAAGGCCATGGGGTTCTTGGATTGGCAGTGGAATAAGGAATTTCAAGGAGCGCCCTACGTGGGCGCTTTTTGTTTTGTCTTTTTGGGGGGCTGGGGTGTCTAAAGAGAAGGGGAGGAACGCAATGGATCGTTCTTATGTTCGAATTTTTTGGCGGAGGCCCTTGTATTTATAGAACATATGTGTTATTATAACTTTGCAATAGAACATATGAGCGTTTTACAGGAGGGGATAAGATGTTAGCATGTATGGGGATTCTGTTAATAACCGGCGCGTGCGCGCTGTTTGTGAAATACCAGCCGCGGATATTGGAAAATCAAATGTTGTGCGGTATGATGGCGGTCATGGGGCTGGTTGCCCTGCTTGCGGGGCAGGGTAACGGGCTTTTTACCGCTGTACAGGTGGGGCTGGGGGCTGCCATGGCGGTCTGCTGCACGCTGCGGGTGCGCAGGGAGTATGCCTGCCGCCTGCGCCGGCAAAGGAGGATGCGAGCCCTGCACCGCGCGCCGGTGGGGGCTGGGCCGCTCAAACGCGCTAGCTGACCGGTTGACAGAGCTTTTGGCAGGGCGTATACTGGATGGCAAATGCGGACCCAAAGGTCCGGTAGGAAGGGTTGTGGGGGTTGTTGGATTACGTATATGCAGCCATGTGGTTTGCTGTTGCCCTGCTGTTGTTCTTCCGGTTTGGGAAGATGAATAAGATCTTCTACTTCGCCGGTGCATTATTCCTGGTGATGGGCGGCTGGTGGCTCGCAGGGGCTATTTTGCAGCAGGATCTGTTTGCCGGCGCGCTGGGCTGGGCGTTCCGCGGGGTGATGGCGGTTGCCTTAGTGCTGCTGTGCATGGCGTATTACCGGGAACGGAAGAAAAGCGGCGGGCAGTGAGGTTGGCAGCCATGCCAAAGAAAAGGCTGAGGTTGTGAAGCTTAACGCTCGATCGGAAGCAAAGCAATTTCTCGGAAAATTGCAATCCATTTTGGGCCGGGGCGCATACTATGAGGGTGCGGGGCAAATATATTTTCCACCGCTTCAGATAGATTGCCCGGGCCCGGCCAAGGCCCGGGCGTCCAGCTGGCCCCGGGATCTTGGCGTCTGTTCGCTCGCGGCGGCAAATGTGCGCAGGGCTTTTGCCCTGCGCACATTTGGCTTTTCTGGGGGACTAGGGATCTGCGCCAAACGAATGAAAGGCGTTTTGGCAAGATGTATAAAGAAGGGTGTTTTCCCAGGGAAGCCTGCGATGCCTTTTCCCAGAAATCACTTGGCGGTGCGCCATTGGTTGAAAAAAAGACCGTTTTCGGCTAAAATGGAGAAAAAGACAACCGGCGCCGCAAGGCGGCCATGGAATTGAAAAAAGGAGGCTGCGGTCATGCTGATTGCACCATCGATGTTGTCCTCGGACTTTTCCAAACTGGGGGAGGAGACCGCGCGGATGGAACGTGCGGGCGCGGATTGGATCCATCTGGATGTGATGGATGCCCATTTTGTGCCGAACCTGACCTTCGGAGCGCCCATTGTGGGGGCGATCCGGCCCTATACGAAGCTGCCGTTTGACGTCCATCTGATGATCAGCGAGCCGCTCCGCTATGTGGATGACTTTTTAAAGGCGGGCGCGGATATCATTTCCTTTCACTTGGAGGCGGAGAGCAGTGTGCATGAGACGATCCGGGCGATCCGCGCGGGGGGCGCAAAGCCCGCCGTGGCCCTGAAGCCCAAGACCCCGGTGGAGGCGGTGCTGCCGTTTTTGGACGACCTCGACATGGTTTTGGTCATGACGGTGGAGCCCGGCTTTGGTGGGCAGTCGTTTATGGCGCCCATGATGGACAAAGTGCGCACCCTGAAAGCCCATGGCGCATTTGTGGAAGTGGACGGGGGGATCAATCCCCAGACAGCGGCCGTCGCGAAGGAAGCAGGGGTGGACGTCTGCGTGGCGGGGACAAGCGTATTCCACGCGCCGGACGCTGCAAAGGCCATTGCAACGCTCCGGGAAGGGAAAGGGGTGGTCCTTTGACGCTACTGCCGCGCGGCGTCCATCTGGAGCCGCACCGAGAAGAACCGCTCAAACAGGGGATTCAGGAGCTCCCAAGGCCAGCGGAGCTGTGGGTTCCCTTGGTGGGATGTACGGTGCTTTCCGAACGCCTGGTAGAGCCCGGGGATTGGGTGGACAAAGGCGCCCCGCTCTCCGCCCCGCAGCGTTCCGTGCCAGCCCATGCCCCGGCTGCAGGGCGGATCAAGGAGATCCGTGAGCTCCCGCTTCCCCTGCAGGGGACGATCCCCTGCGCCCTTTTGGTGCCGGACTGGGCGTATGAAGGGCCGGAACAAAAGCCGCCCGCCCAGGGGCAGCAGGAAGAAGTAATTTCGGCCGCAGCATCCGCCGGGATTATCGATGAATTTGATGGCCTTCCGCTGTACAAAAAGCTGAAGCGGTTCCGCAGGCGCGGTGTAAACCTGTTGCTTGCCAATGCGATTGACGACGACCCCTATGTCGCATCCGCGGTGGCCGTCCTGCGGGAACAGCCGCAGAAGGTGGCCGACGGGTTGGCTGCCGCGGCAAGGGCCTGCGGCGCGGCGGAGTGCCGGGTCACCGCCAGCTCCCGCAAGGAGATGAAGCGGGTTCACGAGGCCTGCCCTGCGGTAGAACCAATGCCGGCAGGGGAGCGCTACCCGGCGCGCGCACTGCTCAAGCGGGGCTTATATGCCAAGGGAAACACAACGGGATTCATCGGCGTACAGGCCTGCGCCGCCTTGGCGTCGTTTTTGGAGAATGGGACGCCGCAGACCGAAACGGTGGTCACGGTGGCGGGGGACGCGGTCCCGCACCCATATAACCTGCGTGTGCCGGTCGGGACCCCGCTGCGGGAGCTTCTCGCCTTCTGCGGCGTGGAGGGGACGCCCGGCGCCTGCTTTGTCGGTTCCTCCATCACGGGAAAGCGGGCGCCCGACCTGGACGCCCCTGTGACGCTGGACACGCGCTGCCTGATCGCCTTGCAGCGCCAGCCCCGCTGGAGAACCTATCCCTGCATCGGCTGTGGAAGCTGCGTGCGCGCCTGCCCCCGGGGGATCCGCCCTTGGGAGGTATGCGACCAGCTTTCCCGGGAAAACCCCGATCCCCTGCGCATGGTAAACGTCCAGCACTGCATCGCCTGCGCTGCGTGCAGCCTGGCGTGTCCCTCCGGCATCGACTTGGTCGCGCAGATGCTCCGCGCGGCGGAATTCAAGAAAGGGGGCGAATGAGATGCCTTCGTTGCAGGAAACGCCCTGTTTAAGAAAAGAACGCAGCGTCCCGTCCCTGATGTGGAACGTGACGCTCGCCCTGTGTACGCTGTTGGTGCTCCCAACGGTCTATTATGGATGGCGGCCGCTGGCGATGGCCTTTGTGACGGTGGCCCTCTGCTGCCTGGCGGAGGTCGCGGTCTGCCTGGTCCGCCGCCGCACCATCCATTCGGACCCGTCCCTATTGGTTACCGGCTTGGTCATTGCCCTGTTGATGCCGGTGAACGCGCCCTTTTGGATGCCCGCGGTGGCGGCATTGTTTGCGGTTTTGGTCGTGCGCGCGCCGTTCGGGGGGACGGGCTGCACGCCGTTTAATCCGGCTGCGGCGGGGGTTGCGTTTGTCACCATCTGTTGGCCGGAGCGCATGTTTTCCTATGTGAATTCCACCATTGGATGGGTGCTGCCGGTGTTCGGGGATTGTACCTATATGGAAGTGCGCTCGCCGGCGGGGGTCCTGAAGGAGGGCCTCAAGCCCGATATCGTGCCGTTGGAGATGCTTTGGGGCCGCTTTGTGGGGCCCATGGGGACGACCGCCATGCTGGTGATCGGCGCATGCGGCCTGTTCCTGGTTTTCCGGCGGATTGCCAATTGGGAAGCGCCGGTATTCTTTTTGCTTGCGGCAGCGCTGTGGGCGGCGCTGTGCCCGCGCATCGCTTGCAGCCCGCTGACGTCCGTCAAATACGAGCTGATGTCCGGTTCCCTGTTTTTCTGCGCAATTTTTATGGTGACGGACCCGGTGACCGCCCCCCGCACCGCGGTGGCGCGGAGCATTTACGGCGCCTTTTGCGGCGCCTTGGTGATGGCGTTCCGCCATTTTGGTGCATATGAACAGGGGGCGTGCTTTGCAATATTGGCGTCCAATGCGATTGCCCCGCTCTTGGACCGGGCGGCCGGCGCGGTGCGCGTATGGGGAGGGAAGATCGTTGAAAGCTAAAACCGAACAAACGCGTCCATCCGGACGTTCCACCCTGCGGGAAACCCGGACGGTCTTTACAAACGGCCTGTTCTTTAAAAGCCCTGTGCTGATCGGGGCTTTAGGGCTGTATCCGGTAGTGGCGGCGGGTTACAACCTGCGCATGGCGGTGGAGCTTTCGCTCCTGTTGTTTTTGATGACGCTCCCGGCGGCCTTGACCTGTTGTTTCCTCGGCGGTTTAGTGCCCAATTGGCTGCGCCCTGGTGCTGTGCTTGCCGTGAACGCCGTGTTCTACTTGCCGGCAGCCTGGTGCTTGAACCAGTTGTTCCCGGGGTCCCTGCATTCGTTGGGGATATACGCGGGGTTGACCATCTGCAATTCGATGGTGTTGTCCCGCTGCAACGACTATGCGCCGTATCATCTGGCGCGCGCTGTACTGGCGGATGTCTTTGGCTGTATGATCGGATATTCCCTGGTTTTGTGTGGGTTTGCCTGTTTGCGGGAATTCCTTCAGCGTGGCAGTGTCTGGAACAGCAATACCGGGACTTACATTGCGGCAGATAAGGGCACAGCCCTGCCGTTCTTTGGGTTTATCCTATTGGGCTTTGCTGCTGCTTTCACCAAATGGGCGGATACCCGGCGGGATAAAAAGGCGGAAAGGCGGGTGCCGCGCGGATGAATATGTTTATGGAGCTCTGCTTGGCCGCGCTGTTGGCGGTTACCGCAGAAAATGTCATTTTTACAGGCGGGATTGGCTTCAGCCGTGTGCTGCGCGCTGCGCGCAAGCCAAAAACCATTGCGCTTTATAGCTGTTTTGTTGGGCTTTTTTCCCTGGCCTCAGCGTTGACGGCCTGCTATTTGGGGCCGGTGCTGTTATCAAACAGCACCCTGCTGTTTATGCGCCCGGCGGTTTATGCGTTCTGTGCGGCGCTGGCCTATCTCCTGGTGGCCTTTGTCTTAAAGACTTTTTTACCGAAAATTTACGGCAAGGTTGGGGCGATCCTTTCGCCTGCTGCGATCAACTGCATCGTGCTGTCGATGCCGTATATGCAGCGCAGTTTTGCTATGCGCCCACATGAGGCGGCAGGATTCGCGATTGGGACAGGCGTAGCGTTCTTTTTGGCTGCACTCGTGCTTTCTGAGGCGTTGGCACGTTACCGCAACGAATATATGCCGAAAGCGTTCCGCGGCTTGCCCTCCGTTTTGATTTATGTGGGGATTCTCTCCATGGTCTTTGTGGGCGTGACGGGAGGACGGCTGTTCGGCTGAGAGGGCGCACGGCGAGGGCCGCCATAGCTTAAGAAGCAATCTTAAAAAGACGGCGTTTTGCTGGATGCTGCGACCCAGGAGGCAATTACGTCTACATCGCCCGTGCGATTTACTGTAAAAGTGGAAAAGGTTGACAAGTATCGAATGATTTCTATTGGTTCGATTGATTCGGTGTGCCGTGGATTTTTCTACGGCACATCTTTTATTTTGGAAAGCTGACTACAATTTTCTGAGTATGATAAATTAGATTTTCATGAAATGCAGCGTGTAAACATGACCTGGAATATAAATTTTGCCTGTTCCTAAATTTTTTAGGAATACAAACGTGTAATTAACAGCTTATAATATATTAAATAGAAAAATGAATCATAAATCGGGGCGAATAATGCATGATTCACCAAAATATAATAATATTTATGGATAAATTATATAGGATATAAATAACCAAATTTTAAATATAGAAATAAAGCAGAACCATAAAATGGTATAATAATACAACAAATAAGGAATGCCTATATTCCTTATTTTGTACGGCCGCAAAGGGCGGCTATTGAGGATGTAAAAATAGAATGGAGGAAAAGACATGAAGGCAAAAAAGAGCAGAGTCATTTTGTCTGGCGTGTCCCTGCTGTTGGTGCTGTGCCTGTTGGTGGGCGGCACAATGGCGTGGTTCACAGACACGGAGAAGGTCGATACGAACTTCACGGCGGGCATCCTGGATGTCAGCGTGAAGCCGGGCGAGGAAGGACAGACGGCCCTTGATTTTGGGAACCTGCGCCCGATGCTGTACGAGAACTTCTACAAGGAACTGGACAAAAACGAATGGAACAACGACGTAACACAGG
>NZ_JADMOD010000015.1:0-84606 GCF_015558525.1 Anaeromassilibacillus sp. D41t1_190614_C2
TCCAGCATGTCTTTCAGCTGCTCTGCAATGTTGATCAGCGGCAACAGGGTTTCCTTATCGCCCGCTTCGAATTCCAACAGGTGCATTGCATCCAGCAGGTCGCTCCAAGCCTCTTTGACTTCTTCTTCGGTTGCGTCCGCATCGTCATAGACTTCCTGTGCCTTTGCCAGGGCATTCTCGAAGAATTCCTTAGCAGACGGCACCAGGCTGTCGATCACGTCCTGCGGCACAGCGTTGGCCTCTTCCAATACGATACCCAGGATGCTCTTATCCACGCTTGTGAACGTGAAGCACAGGGTCGTGCTCTCGCCCGGCATCGTGAAGGTGTACGTGCAGCCGTCCGCTGCAAACTCGATGTCCTCGCCGTTGAGCTGCGCTCCGGAGAACGCGCCCTTGGTCGGGGTGAAGGTGAAGGTCAGCTCTTCACCCGGCTGTACCTTTGCGCCGTAGATCGCATCTGTGAAGATGATTTCCTCCGCTTCGCCCTCGACGCTCATCGATGCGTTGCCGCTCCACTGTACCGTCAGCAGCTGCGGTTCCTTCGGCAGTTCCGTCACATGTACGGATGCGCCTTCTGCGGTATACGGGACCTCTTCGCCATTCCAATCGCTCAGCACGATGTCTTTCAAGCCAAACGTGTAATCGCCTTCCGCCATATCTGCGGATGCGGTAAACTTCGCCGTAAACAGGCTGTCCAGATCCACCGGCAGGCCCGCTTCGAGATCCCCAGAGATGTATCCAAAGTTTACCTCCAATACATCGTCATGGATGCTATAGGCCATCTCGTCCTTGATCGCCTCGTTCGGCGTAACCTCGGTGCAGGTCATGCCTTCCGGATACGTCATGATCATCTGCAAGCCTGCTACAGGGCCTTCCAGCGTATCCAGGCCGCCGATCGTGCCCTTCACTTCAAACTCGCTGCCCGCTGCAACCGTCTCCGGCGCTTGCAAGCCGAGTTTTACACTTTTTTCTCCTACCGGTGTAGCCGGCTCGAACTCTGCCGTTACAGTCACACCATAACCAGGCATGACAAATGTATTGTTCTCAACAGGTACCGTTGTCTCTGGATCATCCGTCTTATACACCTTTAACGTGCCGTCCTTCAGACGATAGCTCGTCGCAGGAGTCACAGTCAATTCGATGGTCTCCCCTTCGGAAGCCTTTTCCGAAGAAACCGCGATTGCCCCATTCTCCGTAGGTGCTACTGCAACATCATACTCATACGGCTCAATCACAAAATCATCGAACATTATCCATTCCAATGTCCCATTCTTTGCCTGCGTATAAATTTCAATATGCATCTGCCCATTGGTTACGGGAACATCCTCAATCTCAACCTGCGTCCATTCGGAATTTCCGGCGGAGAGATCCACATATTTAAGCCCGCTTCCAGTGGAACCTTGCCCAAAGTCCTTGACGACAAAGCAAGCCGCACAGGGATCGGCAGTCGAGCTCGTAAACGGCGTATTTTTCACCCAAACAGATGCACGATACATTCCGTTCGGAAGGTTCTTTACGATCTGGTAAGTACTGCCGTCGTAGCCGTTGCTGCCCCAGTGCATTCCGTACCAATCGCCGCTGTGGGCCCCGCCCAGGTCGGGTTTGCTCTCCACATAGAAATTGCCATTACCGCCTGACCGATACCAAATTTCCCATCCCTCAGGCTGCTGCCCATTATAGGTAGACAATTCGAAGGATGCGTTATAGACCAAGGACGTTCTGGGGATCGACAGGTTAAACGGTATCTCTACCGTATCTCCAGAGGCGTTCTTCAAAATAACGGTACCGGAAAGGGCGCCTACCGTGTCGTCCGTCGCTTCTGTTTTCTGAAAGTCTGTGATCGAGGCTGTCATCCCATCATAGGAATCCAACATATCCTCTACTTCCGCCAACAGGGATTCCTCTGTAATGCCGTTATCCAGCATCATCTCTCCCAGGACGCTCTCCACCATGGATGCAATCGCATCCATATCCTTGCTCATCTCGATGTTGAAGTCGTCAAAGTAGATGTACTCGCCAGCTGCGGCATCGGAGTAAATCTCCAAATGCATCTTACCGCTGGTCACCGGGATGCCTTCGATCCGGATCTCGGTCCATTCGTCCGTCTGTGGAATTTCTGCGTACACAAGCCCCTGATCGCTCGGCTGGAAATTTTTCGCCACCAAACATGCGGAGGCCGGGTCCCCTTCCTTAGTGTGCTCACTGGCTTTCACCCAAACGGAAACGTCATAAACGCCATCCTGCAGATCGCTCAAACTATAGTACAAGCCGCCGCAATAATCTGCGTCGCCCTTTTGTACCGCATAGTAATCGCCGGAATGGGCATCACCCTTCTCAACATAGAAGTTTTCCAGCTTGTTTTCATTCGCCCATTCATCCCATACCAGGGCATCCAATTCTCCTTCGCTTTCACCCTCCGTGGTCAATTCAAAGGAACTGTTGGGGATTCTGGATTCGGGGATATAACGGATAGCGGGAGCTTCTACAAAGTCCGCCTCCTCGCCAATCCGAATCGCAAGGCCAGGCTCGGAATAATCCTCCGTTTTTGCGCTCAGGCCGATGCGTGCAAGCAACTCTCCGGAGAAAGTAATGGTCTTCCCATCCTCGCTGATGGTCACGCCTTCTGTATTGGTGATATTCTCAGCGGTGTCGCCCATCAGATCCTGCGCATAGATTTCCTTGCCATGCAAATCCTGGTTGAACGTAAGGGAAAGGTTGTTGTAATAGCCGAATACGCCGATCAGCCCGGTGAGATCGCCGGCATTCAGAGCAACGTCTGCCTTTGCAACCTGATACCCCGTATCGGTCGAAGTCCGGCCATATGTACCGATGCTGATTGCGCCGTTCGGGTTGCGGCTTGCCGCCACAAAGGGCTTCGGTCCGCCGTCCACCGCCGTTACAACCGGCATATCAATTCCGCGCGCAATGACAGCCGGCGCTTTCTGGGTTACTTCGCGGCCTTGCACCCGGCCCCAATCCCAGGTGTCCTCCTCGCTGTAAACCCAGGTATCCGCCAACGCTTCGTCGGAGATCACCGTCTGATAAGCATCCATCCGATAGGCGGGGGCAACCCTCTGCCACATGGTGGCACGCTGCACTTCGTCCAGCATTTTGCGGATCGGACGTGTTTCCGTAAACGTTTCATCGCCGCCAAAGAAGATGTTCGGCAGGCTACCGGAACTTGCATCTCCAATGTCATAGCGCATCACGCCAAAGATCAACCCCAACGCCGAACACATGTATACCTCGTCTTCACCATTAATCAACCCCAATTGACGGCCATTGGTGTAGGCCTGCTCCAATTGGCGTCCAATGCGCTCAAACGTCGTGGCAATGGACAAATTTCCGTTGACATCGTACGTACGGTACACATCGGAATAGCTGGCACAATAGGCGCTCCAATCGACATTGCCTTCGGAGAGGCGCGTACCGTTGTCCGCATCGCTGTTGAGCGTTCCATAACCGGTGATATGTTCAATGACCAGCTCCGGATAGATTTCATCCGCCAAGTCGCTGACCATCTGCCGCCATCCGGCGTCGCCCGAATGATTTCCCCAGTCGATCTTCCAGTAATCCACACCGGCGTATTTGCTCCATTCCAAGCGTTCCCGCCAATAGTCCTCATTCCAGGTCCCATCCTGTTCGCTGGACATCTCGCTCGCGCAGACCCAGACGCCCGCGCCCTTCCAGCCAGCATTTTCGATGTTCTCAACCAAGGTCTTCAGACGCTCTTGGGGCGTATCGCCATAATCCGGAAATTTATCCGGGCTGACAAGGAAGCTGCCAAAATAGCTGCCGTTTCCTCCCTTGGGGAGATCCCAGCCGTCATCCAGCAGGAAAATCAGATCTTGTTTGGAATCCTGATAAGCTGTGTTTACCCAGCCATTTTCACCAAACAACTGCTCATGGTTTAACATATCCCGCGGGATATTGGAATCCATTGCAGGCGTATAGTCGTCACTGTACGCAGCCCAATCCTGAAAACTCCACGTGCAAACATAGTTTGGTGTTTCCGTATTTGGCTCGTCCGGGATTAAATCGACCGGTTCTGTAGCTGCGGCAGCAGGGGCCTTTCCTGCTGTTTGGACGCTTGCCATTGCTGAAACAGGAAGCATCTGCATCAACAGACAAAGGACGACCACCAGGGATATCCATCTCTTTTTTTTCAAACCTTCCACTCCTTTTCTCTAACTCCTTAAATCCCATAAGGGCACAGAAAATCCCAATAGATTCTCTTAGCCCTTTGCCATTATGCGGCCCAAAAGCACGGCACGCCATGCATGACGGCGAATCGGAAATCTATGGGAAAAATGTTTTTACATAGCTCCATCATAGGCCGCATATAAGCGCTGCTTTTCTCCCCCCTTCCCTATCCGATCCATTTTCTAAGTAACCATTCTATATTTTAACATCCATGTAATAAATATTCAATCTTAACTATTTTACAAAACGAAATGATTGTTTTTAGGTTATTTTTACAATTTGCGTACACAGTTAATTTTAATATGGGCTCTTTGCCTGCGGAACTACCAGCAAAAAATATATATGTTTATGCTAAGGCCATACAAAGAGCTGGAAAAAAGATGGGATTCTATTCCGGCGATTCCCAGCAAGAATAAAGCCTCTAATAAATGACGAAACTGTCTATAAGTGACTTGCAAGGATTCCAACGTTCTTCGCAAACAATTTTTTGCGCTTACGCGATTCCGTATCGAGGAATGCTGCTTCGCTACGTCATCTATGCACTCTATGTACAGGCCTTTGAATCATACGATTCTCGTCGCTTGTCCGCTTTTATCCTATCGGAATGATTGGGGGATCGTTCATCATGGAGAAGCACATCCTGATCCTGGCGACCACCCACGACTTCCTTTGGAAATTCGAGCGGGAGGACGTCAAACGATTGCAGCGCATGGGCTACATCGTGCATTACGCGACAAACACCCTAGAGCCCCATTATGTCTCCTATCAGAAAGAAATTCAAAAAATGGGCGTGTTCCTGCACCACATCGACATTGCCCGGTCCCCCTTCGTTTGGCAGGATAATCAACGGGCGCTGCATCAGCTTTTGCAGCTGATCCATCGCTATTCCATTCAAGCCATCCATTGCCACACACCGGTGGGCGGGCTTTTGGGACGTTTCGCTGGAAAGTTATGCCGGGATCGGGATCTAATTGTGATCTACACGGCGCATGGATTCCATTTTTACAAGGGGGCGCCGCTGTTCAACCGATCGGTCTATTACCAAGTGGAAAAAATTCTGGCACGGTATACCGACATCCTGATTGTGATCAATCAGGAAGATTACCAAGCCGCCCAAACCTTTCGATTAAAGCCCAACGGCCTCCTCTATCATATTCCCGGCATAGGGCTTGATCTGGATACATTTCAACCTTTCTCCGAGCAGCAGCGTGAATCCCTGCGGGAAAAGCAAGGGATTGGAAAGGACGATTTTTTCCTGGTCTCCATTGGGGAACTCAACGAAAACAAAAATCAGAAAATCGTCCTGGAAGCTCTGGCGGAGATGAAACGACGTCAAAAGCATCTGAAACACCTTCGATACGGCGTCTGCGGGGATGGGTTCCTTCGGGAACGCATGGCGGGATGGATCGGGGAAATGGGACTGACCGAAAACGTCGCCTTGTACGGCTATTGTACCGACATCCCAAAAATCCTCGGCTGTGCGGACGCTTCCATTCTTCCCTCCAAGCGAGAGGGATTGGGGATGGCCGGTCTGGAATCGCTAGCAATGGGGGTCCCGGTCATCGCAGCGGACAACCGCGGGACTCGGGAATATATGAAACACGGGCAAAATGGGTTTGTCTGCCGCCACAACACAGCGGAAGAATTCCGGGAAGGAATTGAAACCATCCGAAAGCTGGACGGGCCCAAAAAAGAGAACATGAAGGCCCTTTGCAGGGAATCCGCAAAACCTTTTGCCAAAAGCCATACAAACGCCCTCATGCAGGAAATATATTCCGAAGTGAGCAAGCGGATCGAACGGAGCGTCTATGAAAAACAATATAAAAATCAGCGTCATCATGGGGGTATATAATCCGGCCTCGCAGGAACGCCTCTTCCGCTCCGTGCAGTCTGTGATCGACCAGAGCTTTGCAGAGTGGGAGCTCCTGCTCTACGACGACGGTTCACAAGCCCCCTTCACATCTTTGATTCAAGCAGCGGCAGCGTTGGACCCTCGCATCCTTTTGCTACACGGCCAGCAGAACCGCGGACTGGCCCACGCGCTGAATGTCTGCATCCGTTCGGCTTCCGGTTCTTATATCGCCCGGATGGACGATGACGACGTTTCCAAGCCGGACCGCTTTCAAAAGCAATTGGACTTTTTGGAAACGCATTCACAATATCAGTGGGTGGGTTCCCTTGCGGAATTGGTGGATTCCCACGGCGTCTGGGGCATCGAATCCGTGCCGAAGACCCCGCAAGGCAGGGATTTCCTTTGGAATTCCCCGTATATCCATCCTTCCGTCCTGTTTCGGGCAGGGGTGTTGCTCGGACACGGAGGATACGACCCATCCAGTTCCGTGGTTCAGTGCGAGGACTATGAATTGTTCATGCGGCTTCACAGCCGGGGAAACCAGGGATACAACTTGCAGGAACCCCTTCTGCAATACTGGGAGGACCGCGAATCCTATCGCAAGCGGACCTACCGGCGGCGCATTCGGGAAATGAAGGTGCGGTACCATGGGTTCCAGGACCTGGGCATTTTGCGTCCAGGGACGTTTTTTTATGTGATGAAGCCTCTGCTGGTGGGCGCGGTTCCGGCTTCCGCTCACCATTCGATCAAACATTGGAGGAAGAAGAAACCTCAGCAGATGCCAAAATAAGGGAGAGACAACCAAGCATGAGGGACGCACAGCAAAACCGGCTGGAACAATACCGGGACGATCTCAAGGGGAATCCCGCCATGGAGCGGCGCATCCGGGGATTACCCGCCGCGGGGAACGACCCGATGGCGGCCGTCTGCCAATATGTATTGGCGCCGGCCCTGGGAGGATTTACCCTGTGGCTTCTCTACCATACCCTGAAAAGTGGGAAACAACGGCTCTATTTTCTGGCGCGGGACGGGTATCTGATGTCCCGGGCCGCGCTTCTCTTTTGCGAAACGTTGCAGCTTCCCCTCGTCTGCCGGTACCTGAGCTGCTCGCGCTATTCCCTGCGGATTCCCTTCTTTCATCTGGATCAGGGGGCCGCCCTCGATGCAATCTGCCGGGGCGGAATCCACGTTACGCTCGATCAGATTCTCGCGCGGGCAGGGCTCACCGAACAAGAGCGGAGGCTCGTCGCCGGGGCGCTCTCCCTTCCGTGGAAGGCCGGGGACGTGATTCCCTACGCCAAGTTACAAGAGGTCCGCCGCCGTCTGCAACAGTGCGAGCGCTTCCTCGACTCGATGGACCGTCATTCCCGCGCCGCCATGCCCGGATTGGCCGGATACCTGCAACAAGAGGGATTGCTGGAGGAAGTGCCAGACGCGATCGTGGACAGCGGCTGGGTGGGTTCCATGCAGATGGCCTTAAACGAAGTCCTTGCTTCCATGGGACGGACAAAGCCATTGGAGGGGTACTACTGGGGCCTGTATGCCCTGCCCCCTGGCGCGGACCGTGGCGCATACCATTGCTACGATTTCGCGCCCGATCATGGCCTAACGCCAAAAATCTTTTTTAATAACTGTCTATTTGAGGCCATTTTCACCGCTCCTCACGGGATGACGACCGGATACCGCCGGATGGGGGAACAATATCTTCCGCATTATGGGCTCTCCGATGCGCACAGGAATGCGTTTGTCCATCGGCTGGAACGCCTGATGATGCCTTACATCGAACGGCTGGCAGACGAGACCAAGGAAACCGGCCTGCAGCCGGAGGCCATTGCGCGCGACAGGGAAACCATCCAGCGTCTGCTGGCAAGGTTTATGACCACCCCCTCCAAAGCGGAGGCGGAATGCTTTGGAAATCTCCCCTTTTCGGACGACGTTTTGGAGGGCGGAGAACAACCCCTTGCCGCCCCGCTGACGGAAAAAGAACTCGCAGAAAACCATTTATTCCATAAGCTCTTTGCCCTTTCCGGAAAAACAAAAAAGCCGGTACGGGAAAGCGCCTGGTATGAGGGAAGCGTCGTGCGCTGTGGAAAGCATATCCGCTATCATTTGTGGCAGTATACCCTCTATAAATGGATGCGGTATAGCAAAAAGCAGATGCAAACTCGAAGAGGGAAACGGAGGGATCGCAAACATGATTGACGCACAACAGGGAAAGCAATATGCGTTTGTCATCCGGCAGTTGACGGCCAGGGAACTCAAGCGAAAATATGCCCGCTCCTATCTGGGAGTCATCTGGAGCGTCCTGAATCCCCTTCTCTCCATGGTGGTCCTCTCCCTGATCTTTTCCCAACTGTTCCGCCGCTCCATCGAAAACTATCCCATTTATTACCTGACCGGCAACATCCTATGGCAGGCCTTCACAGTGGCCACCAATTCCTCCATGACCTCCCTAGTGGACAATAAAATGCTGTTGCTCAAAGTCAAATTCCCCATGGAGTTGTTTATCCTCACCCGGGTGTATACCGCCCTAATCAATCTCGGCTATTCGCTCATCGCCTATGTCATCATGCTCTTTGTATTCCAGGTATCGCCCAAATGGACCATGCTCTTTTCCCCATTGATCATTCTCTTCCTGTTTCTGTTTTCTCTGGGGATCTCCTATATGCTGGCCACAGCCTACGTCTTTTTTGGGGATGTCAAGCACCTGTATACGGTGCTGCTGACCATCTGGATGTATTGCTCTGCGATTTTTTACCCGGTCGAGCAGCTTCAGGGGATTATCCGGGTGGTAATCTGGAACAACCCGCTCTATACATTCATCCACTGCATGCGGAAAGTCGTGATGATGGGGGCGCTGCCGGAGCGCATCGAATGGTTCCAGATGCTATTTTGGAGTCTGGGCGTCTATGCCATCGGTTCTTTAATCTTTCAAAAGAACCGGAATCGGATTATGCAGAAACTTTGATGGAGGCGGGTGTTCAAATGCCATCCGAAAACAAGCCAGCCATAGCGCAAGGGCAAAAAAGCAAACCAGAACCCGCCATTGTCGTAAGCCATGTAAGCATGCTGTTCAAACGGGCCAAAGATGAGGCCACCAGCGTCAAAGAGCTTCTGGTGCGGGCCGTGCGGGGACAGAACCACTACGAGATGTTCAAGGCACTGGATAATATTAACTTGACCATCCAAAAAGGCGAAGTTGTCGGCATCATCGGTACGAACGGCTCCGGAAAAAGCACCTTGCTCAAGATCATCTCTGGGGCGCTGATTCCCACCCGCGGCAAGGTGCTGGTGGACCGAAAAAGCGTTCAGCTTCTCACCCTTGGGACGGGTTTTGATCCCGAGCTGACCGGCCGGGAAAACGTCTATTTAAATGGCGCGATCATCGGATACCCCAAGAGCTTCATCGATCAAAAATACCGCGCGATTGTCCAATTTGCGGAGTTGGAAGGTTTCATGGAGGAAAAGGTACGCAACTATTCCTCCGGCATGGTCTCGCGTCTTGGCTTTGCCATTGCGACCATCCGGGATACCCCGGAAATTCTCATTCTGGATGAAGTTCTAAGCGTGGGCGACATGTTCTTCCGGCAAAAAAGCGAGGCCCGTATCCGCGAAATGATCCACGGCGGTTCCACGGTCCTGATGGTCTCCCATTCCACCTCGGTCATTCAAGCCAATTGCTCCAGGGCTGTCTGGATTGAAAAGGGCCGCCTGCGGGCGGATGGCAATCCAAAAGAGGTCTGCCGCGCTTATGAAACATTGAAGGAGATGTGAGCATTGAAGGAGTGGATCTATCATCTCCTGGTCAACCGGGTGCCCGGAATCCGGGACCGGTATCTCCACCAAAGGCAAAACACCACCGCGCGCTGGAAGGTTCTTTTCTATCTGCTGTGGCTGAACGTTCAGTACTACCTTCTGTTCCGGCGGAGCTTGGGGCGCCCGGAACGCTTTCCTTTTTATGAGGAAAAGCGTCTCTACAGCGGCGGAAGCGAATCGTCCCTCAGCGAGCGGGAATCCCCGGAGGCCTTTGCCGCGAAGCTGATGTCCTTCGACGTGATTTCTATGGATGTATTTGACACGCTCCTGTTCCGGCCCTTCTCCGAGCCGGCGGACCTGTTTTATCTAGTGGGCATGGAGCTGTGCTATCCCGACTTCCGGCAGATCCGAATCGATGCGGAAGAACAGGCGCGGAAAAACAAGCAAAGGGAAACCGGTACGCGGGAAGTCACCTTTCAAGAGATCTGGGAAGAGATAGAGCGGGAAACTGGAATTCCGAAAGAACGCGGCATGCAGGTGGAAAGCTCGTGGGAACTGCGGTGTTGCTTCGCCAATCCGTACATGCTCCGCGTCGTCAAGGCTCTGCAAGCGCAGGGAAAAACCATTGTTGCAACTTCCGATATGTATCTACCCTCTGGTTTCATCCAGGAATTATTGCATCAATGCGGCTATGGAACCCTTTCCAATGTGTTTGTCTCCTGTGAATTTGGCGCGTCCAAAAGTGACGGCCATCTCTACGAGAAAATCCGAAAGCGCTTCGGCGAAGCGAAATCTTATGTGCATGTGGGGGACAACCGCCATTCCGATCTGCAAGAGGCCCAACGTCACAGGATGCAAGCGATCCTCTATCCCAATGTTCATCAGCAGGGGAACCGCTTTCGTCCGGAAGACATGTCCTCCATCACTGGCAGCATCTACCGCGGGATCGTCAACGCACAGATGCACAATGGGCTTTCCTCCTATTCGCAGGAATACGAATATGGCTTTATTTACGGAGGGCTGTTTGTAGCGGGATACTGTCAATTTATCCATGATTATGTAAAAGCGCATGACATTGAGAAAATCCTATTCCTGTCAAGGGACGGTTCGGTCTTGATGCAGGCATACCGGCGGGTGTATCCCGATGAAACAGAGACAACCCAATATGTCTATTGGTCCAGGCTGGCAGCCACGAAGCTGACAGCCGGTTACTATAAAGAGGCGTATTTCCGCAGGTTCCTGTTTCACAAAACCGATCAAACGTATACCGTCCGGCAGATCCTGGAGAGCATGGAGCTTGGCCATCTCTTAGAACCGCTTTGCCATACAGTGGAAATCGAACCGAACGCGGAATTGACGTATAAAAATGTCGGAAGGATTAAAAAATATTTCATGGACGCTTGGGAACAGGTTTTGGACGCCTACCAGGAACAGGTGGACGCGGGAAAAGCCTATTATTCCCAGGTCTTGCAGGGGTGCCGTAGCGCCGCAGCGGTCGACATTGGCTGGGCAGGCAGCGGGGCCATTTCCCTTGACGCCGCCGTGAACCGCCTGTGGGGGCTCCGCTGCGACATCACCGGGATTTTGGCCGGGACCAATTCCTGCTATAGCTCGGAACCCGACGCGGGAGAGAGCTTCCTATTCCAGGGGAAACTGGTCGGCTATCTGTACTCCCAGAGCGAAAACCGCGATCTTTGGAAATTCCACGACCCGGCGCAGAATCACAACCTCTATTGGGAACTCCTGCTCGGCGCGCCGGAGGGAAGCTTGAAAGGCTTTTACTGGGATCGAAACGGGAACTGCGAGTGCCGTTTCAAAGAATCCCGGGCCGACGCTGCACGGGTCCGTGAAATCCACCGGGGAATTCTGGATTTTGTCCAGCAATTCTTGGAAGTGGAACGCCGCCTTGGGTGTTCCATCCCCATCCATGGGCGGGATGCCTATGCGCCCATGCTCAGCGTGTGCAGCCGAAAAAACAAAGCGTTTCGAAAAGGTCTGGAGGGGTTGATGGATGAAATACACATCGCCTAGCATATCGGACAAGCCGCTCGTCCTATACCATGCGGTGAGTTCCTACCAGCTGTTGGAGGTGATCCTGCACCGCATGACCTACCACAGCCGGGAACGGGCCGTGCTGATCCTTCCGGACTTCATCACCCAAAAGTACCCGCAATATAAGAAACTGGTGACACGGCGTCTGTTCAACGAGGTGTATCTCTTCCCCTATCTCCACATTCTACACCGGGAGGAGCAGCAGATCTTGGAAGATGTGAAGCTGTGTTATGAGCAGATCATCCCCCACCCCATCACAGATTTCTCCGAAATCTATGTGGCGGGGGCGCACTTTTATTTTTCGCTCTACTTGATTCAAAACCGGATGCCCTTCCACTTTTTTGAAGATGCAGCGGGGATGTTGAGCCGGTCAAACGAACTGTACGAAACCTTGGCCGCAAGTTTCCCCACCCATGCGAGGATCGCCCGCAAGCACCGGTTGTTCAACGGCGAAAATCCCTACATTTGCAGCGTCATCTGCCTAAAAAAGGCGCAGACCATCGACGTCTCCGGGGAGCGGTATGTGGACTTCTCCGTGGAAGAAGTCCTACAAAATCTGCCGGAACGGAAGCGGAACCATTTGATCCACTTCTTTCTCAAGCACCGCCTTTGGACAAAGGCGGAAGCCATCCTATTGACGCAGCACTTTGCCAACCTCAATATGATGAGTGAAGAGGAACAGATTCGCTCCTACAAACTCCTGCGGGTCAACGTCCTTCAGGACGTCCCCCTCATCATCAAAAAGCATCCGGACGATTTCTTAAACTATCGGAAAATCTTCCCGGACGCGGAATGCATCAAAGAGATCTTCCCTGCGGAATTGCTCCCCTATGTGTTTTGGCACAAACCTACATCCATCTACACATTCGATTCCACCAGCTGCGAAAATCTCGGGAACCATTTTTTGATTCAGAAAATCGAGAGGAAATCCTATGCTGAATAACAAAGTTTTGCTTGTTGTGAATTCCGTCTATCAGCTTTTCACCGCTGTACACATGAAGCGAAGCATCCTCGCGGAAAAGGAGGCCGACCTGCTTGTGACGGACATCACCGCAGTTTTGCACACATACATCCCCCGCCTCAAGGAAACCGGGCTATTTGCCCAAGTGATCTTTGGAAAGACGAAGGAGTGGAACCAAAAATACGCGGCGGCAAAAGGGGACACGCTCGACGAAGGCTTTCAGAACGCCTCCCATACCCTGCGCTGGATGCTGAACGAAGAGCTTGCAGACTATTCGGAAGTCTATTTTTCCAACTTCGATCCATTTATCCGCATGTTGGCGTGCCAATTCGACCGCCCCTCCTGTGAATTCATCTGGTATGAGGATGGTTTTTCAACCTATGTGATCGACTATCTGCGGGAAGACCGCGCGCCGATCAACCGCCATCCGGCGGGAGGAAAGATCCGGGAGAAAGTGCGCCGGGTGCTGCTCTATGAACCGCACCTCGCCTTGCGCGGGGACCACCTCATCAACCAAGCTCTTCCCAAAGTCGACCGGAACGATCAGGAATTAAAGCTTCTGCTCAACTATATTTTCGATTACCAAAAGCCCGAGGAGCGCATGGATTTCATCTTTTTGGAGCAATCCTTCCGCGCCGAGGGCATCCAAACCAACGACCTTGCATTGATGCGTCTTTGCCAGCAGGCCGTCGGCCCCGGCCGGTTCCTGGTGAAACCCCACCCGCGCAACCCGGAAAACGTGCCCTTTCAATTGGGCCTGACCAGAAAATATCCCACCGAAGCGCCCTGGGAACTGTTTCTATTCAACGAAAACCCGGAGCATTGCACAACGATCACCGTCTGCTCCAACGCAGCGCTCACCAGCCGCATTGTATTCGGGATGGATGTCAATACGGTCATGCTGTACCGCCTGTTTGAGGGCAAAGTCCTCTGGAAGGAAGACGCCATCCTCAAGCAATATCTGCGCAAGTTCCGCCGGCAGTTCGCCGGGAACAATTATTACGTACCGCAAACGGTCTATGAACTCCAGGATATTCTCACGTATTTAGGAGGCCGCCATGAACCAACCGATCAAAGTTTCCATCATTATTCCCGTGTATCAGGTCGAAAACTATCTTGAGCGGGCTGTGGATTCCGCCATTGCGCAAACCCTGCCAGAAAAGGAGATTATCTTGGTGGACGACGGCAGCGATGACGCTTCCCCGCAAATCTGCGACCGCTACGCCCAGGAGTATCCGGATTTGATTCATGTCATACACAAGGAAAACGAGGGGCTCGGGCTGGCCAGGAACACCGGCGTGCGGGCCGCCAGAGGCGAATTCATCGCTTTCCTTGACTCAGACGACACCGTCGAGCCGGAGATGTACGAGGAACTGTATCAGAAGGCCGTCGAACAGGACGACGACATCGTGATGTGCGATGTAAAAATCATTTATGTCGACGAAAACAGGACCAGCACCGTATCATCCTACCCGCGTGAGCAGATCGACCTATCCGATTATATCGCCAATGGGAACAACATCACCTATAGCGTCAACAAGCTCTTCCGGAGGACCATCTGGGAAGAAAACCAGTACGAAAAAATGCTGTTTGAGGACATCTCCCTGATTCCCTCCCTGATTACCCGTTACCCGCGGATCGGTTACGTCCCCAAGCCCTTCTACAACTACTACCGGCGAGCCAACACCATTTCCACTTCCCTGGTGGGGAATATGGTCGACATCATCCAGGCCTTTCGGAATTTTATCGAAACCAGCGACCAGGACTACCGGGAAGAAGTGATCTATTGCGTCGCCAAACAGCTGTATTGGAATATGATGCAATCCAGGGTGCTCTTCCGGGCGGATTTCATCGACCTGCTCAAAGAGTATCAGAAAGATTTCCTGCTCAATCCGTATCTTGCCAAGGATGGGAAGACGCGCAGCATCCTGGATTTCCTGCGGGAGGAGATCATCCCGGACAAAATCATCTGCGTACATTTTGGCCGTCCCCTCCCAACCGAATTTTTGGAGGAAATCCAGGAAACCCTTCCAAAGACCAAACTGATCGACGCGGACGAGCGCTATTTTGCGCAGGAACAGCTTCCGGAAAATGTACACCAAGCCTGGGATGCGGGATATGTCTCCTATGTGGAGGAATACTGCGCGCTGAAGATTCTGTGCGCGGAGGGCGGGATCGTCCTCACCCCGGACATGCACGTCCAATTGAACTTAAAAAAATTGCGTCTCAACCGGATCTTTTTCGGGTTTGAAAACGAAGAGGAATTGACCACCGGCTGCTTTGGGGCGGTCAAGGGGCACTACGTGATTCAGGCCCTGCTCAGCACCTATGAGATGGACACCATCTTCAACAAGGCCTTTCTTCCGCTAAAAGACCGCCTTCGGGATTTTCTCGTCCTCCATTTTCATTTAAAGGTAAATGGCCGCAAACAGCTTTTAAAAAAGGAAATCCAGGTGTACCTCCCCAGCGTGCTCGCCTACGACATGAAGGACGGGGAAAATTGTTGCAAAATCGGGGCGTATCCCGTCCCGGATGGATACGAACTGATCAGTGGGCCCGTATTAAAAATGTGGTCGGACCGCCTGCTGGAAAACTGGAACCTCTACAAGCAGGAGCTGAACCGGAAGCCGTCCGTTCCCGCGAAAGCAGCGCCCGCCAAGCCTGCCCCAGCGCCTGGAAAAGTACCCCCGCCGGATTGGTACCAAAAGGAGCTGGACCGGCGCATCCAGGAGGTTGTGGACACCTACGAACACTCCACAAGCTGGCGGATTACCAAGCCGATCCGCGCCATCGGCAATTTCTTAGGAAGGTGAGGAAACCGTTATGCGCACCATCGCAATCATTCCAGCACGATACGGTTCCAGCCGGTTTCAAGGAAAGCCCTTGGCGGATCTCTGTGGAAAGCCCATGGTCTGGTGGGTGTACAACCAGGTGTCCCAATCGAAAAAAATTGACGCCGTCTATGTGGCCACGGACCATGCGGCCATCCAGCAAGCTTGCACAGAGCTTCACATCCCCTGCCTGATGACGTCGCCCGCAAACCGGACCAGTACGGAGCGCATCTACGAGGCCGCACAATCCCTTCCGGCGGACATTTATCTCTGCATCAACGGGGACGAGCCGCTGATCGACCCGAACATCGTCGAGCAAGTCATCCCCAACCGGAAAGAGGGGTTCTTCGCCGCAAATCTGATGACCAAAATCCACTCTCCCGTCGAAGTGGTCGATGAGACAAACATCAAAGTAGTGACGGACGAAGCGGACAACGCATTGTTCCTATCCCGCAGCCCGATCCCGCATCCAAAGGCCAGCGTTCACTTCGACTATTATAAACACCTGGGGGTCCTCGCCTATTCCATGGAAGCACTGCGGTTTTTCGCAGAAACCCCCAAAGGGGCCCTGGAAAAAATCGAGGACATCAACGAACTGCGCTTTGTCGAGCATGGGAGAAAGCTCCGTATGATCGAGGTGGACGCGCACACGCTGTCCGTAGATACGCCAAAGGATCTGGATTATGTCCGGGGCGTCCTGCAAGAAAAACTGGAACGGGGGGAAATCAAACTGTGAGCATTCAAGTGTTGGATTGTACACTCCGGGACGGAGGGTATATCAACGACTGGCGGTTCGGCCGCAGGACCATCGCATCTATCTTGGATAAACTGGAAAACGCCAAAATCGACATCATCGAATGCGGGTTCTTAACCGGTATGGTCGAGGAAAAGGAGTGTTCCCTCTTTAACAGCACCGCCGATATTGAAGCAGTGCTGCCAAAACAGCAGAGGAACTCCATGTACGTGGCCATGATCGCCATCGGGGAGAAAGAGCTGCATCCATCCAAACTCGCTCCCTATGATGGAAACAGCATCGATGGGATTCGCCTGACCTTCCACAAAAAGGAAATCGAAACGGCGATCGATTGGGCCAAAATTATCATGGAAAAGGGCTACCGCGTCTTTATGCAGCCTGTGGGGACAGTCTTTTACAGCGACATCGAGCTGCTCCAACTGGTGGAAAAGATGAACCAGCTCAAACCGTATGCATTCTATATTGTAGATACTTTGGGAAGCATGTACCGCAACGAGGTTTCCCACCGCTTCTATCTGATCGATGAGAACATGGACCCCGAAATCCATCTGGGCTTCCATGGGCACAACAACATGCAGCTCGCCTTTTCCAATGCACAGGTTCTGGGGAAGATCCAGACCAAACGCACCCTGATTTTGGATTCCTCTGTCTATGGAATGGGGCGGGGCGCCGGCAACCTTCCTACAGAACTCATCACCCAATATATCAATAAGAATATTTCCTCCCGGTACGATGTGACCATGGTCATGGACATCTACGATGAGTACATCGCCAACATCCGCAAAAAATACGAATGGGGCTATACGATGCCCTACCATATTGCCGCCAACCATGTCTGCCATCCAAATTACGCTGCCTATCTCATCAACAAGCAGACCCTCACCATGAAGGACATCGAAAAGATCATCCAATCCATTCCGGACGCCTACAAAGTTTTGTACGACCGGGTCTTGATTGAACAGCTCTATACGCAGTATCAGAGCCGGAAAATCGACGACAGCGCTTCCGTTCAAACGATCACCGGTTGGATTCGCGGAAAAAAACTCCTGCTTCTGGCGCCGGGAAAAAGCCTTTTATCAAAGTACGAGGAAATTATGGCGTTTATTGGCCAAGAGAAGCCGTTTGTTATCTCCGTCAATTTTTTGGACCCAAAATACCGCATGAACGCCTGCTTTGTCAGCAATCACAAGCGCATGGATGTTATCGGGCAAGAGCTTCAACGTTTCCCGGATATCCACACCATTTTGACCTCGAATATCCCAGATACCGGCCGGGAAGACTGCCTCTATGTGGACTACGACCGCTACACAAATGCGGATGAAATGATCTCCGACAACGCAGGGTTGATGTTGCTGAAGCTATTGGCATATTGCGGGGCGGCCGAAATCTATTTGGCAGGTTTCGACGGCTTCCACCACAAACACAATGGCAACTACTACCGCAGGGAACTCAACTTAAAGGTGAACGAAGAGGAGATCCTGGAAAAACAAATCCGCATCCGAAAGCAACTGGCGGAACTCTCTAAAGCCATCCACATCCACTTTTTAACGCCTTCCGTATACGAATAAAAAAGGCCTACGAGTATCCGCAAAAAAGAGAAGGCCGGTTGCATCCATCAATCGATCTTCTCTTTCATCAAAAACGAAAGGCGCGTTTTGCATATCCTCGAATCGGGTTGCAAAACGCGCCTTTCTATAAAGGGTTCAATCAATCTGTTAAATAAAGGTCAACAGCACAAAGTTCAAAATAAACAATACCGTTGCGCCCCAAAGAATCGGATGAATTTGTTTCGCCTGCTTTTTGCAGATCTTGGTGATGCAATAGAAGATAAAGCCTGCCGCAATACCATAGGAAATGCTGTAGCAGATCGCCATGAAAATACCCGCAAAGAATGCCGGGATTGCCTCGTCAAAATCATCCCATTTAATTTCCTTAAATGCCGACAGCATCATAATGCCGACAACCACCAACGCAGGCGCAGTCGCCGCAAAGGGGATCGCGCTGACAAACGTCGCCAGGAACGCGCTCACTGCAAAGCACAGCGCAACCACTACGCTGGTCAGGCCTGTACGCCCGCCGGCGCCGATGCCTGCGGCGCTCTCCACGTAAGTCGTCGTGTTGGATGTTCCGAGGATCGCGCCGATGGAAGTGGCCGTTGCATCTGCAAACAGGGCCTTGTCCATCTTGGATTTAAAGCCCACACTGGTCTCCATAGTCTTTTCATCCTGATCACTGAAGATGCCCGTACGGCGTCCCGTGCCAATAAAGGTTCCGATCGTATCAAACGTATCCGAGAGGCTGAAAGAGAAAATCGTGACCAACACCAGCGGGATCTTCGACGCATCCGAGAACAGGGAGCCTAAGCCTTCGCTGGTAAAAATCGCGCCAAAGGTCGTGGGCAGCTGCTGGCATGCCTCCGTAAAGCTGATGGTTTCCGTGGTGGTGGTTACGCCCATCGGGATACCCAGCAAAGCCGTCACAACAATGCCAATCAGGATGGCGCCCTTGACTTTGCACACAAGCAGGACAATTGTCAATGCCAGGCCGATCAGGAACAGCCAGAAGGACGGCTGGTTCAAAGTCGCCAACGCAGGCACACCGGAATCAAAAGTAATAATACCCACGTTCAACAAACCGATATAGGCAACAAAAATGCCGATTCCGCCGCCAATGGCATTCTGCAAGCTGCGGGGGATCGCTTTAATGATATATTTGCGGACTTTTGTAACCGTGATAATAATATTGATTAATCCGCAAATAAAGACCATCGACAAGGCTTGCTGCCAGGTAAAGCCGAGTGTGAAGCAAACCGTATAGACAAAAAATGCATTCAAGCCCATTCCTGGCGCCAACGCATAGGGGACATTCGCCACCAAGCCCATGACCAATGTGCCGATAATGGACGAGATAATCGTTGCTAAAAACACCGCTCCCCATTCCATACCGGATTGGCTCAACAAAGTCGGGTTTACCGCAATGATATAGGCCATTGCGAAAAACGTTGTGAAACCGGCGACAAGTTCTCTGCCTACTGTCGTCCCGTTTTGCTTGAGTTTAAAAAACCTCTCCATAAAGTCCTACCTGCCTTCCTTGTATTTTATCGCCTATGCGTCTCTCTATCACTGTCCCGAAACCATACTCCGCAATGGGTTCTGCTCCACTTCACTTTACAATGACATGCCAAATAACCTTCTTCCCGATTTTCATTTTAAAGCCGCATAGAAGGGACACAAGAGAAACCGCTGGGATATCAGGGTGGATAAACGCTTGGCTCTCTATGAAGCAGAAGCGCTCATTTTGCCTCAAAGACGTTCTATAAACACCATGGGCATAGACATCCTCCAAAATGCCAAACGCCATTTGTCTGACCTTTTCAAAACTCCATCTGTTTCTGGAAGATCGTCATCGATGGGTTACCGGACAGACTTACCCGCCATATAGAACAACAATAGCATGGGAAAAGCGTTTCTAACTTCCTTTGGCGCTCTAAAAGCAAACGTCAACCGAAATAATAAAAAAGCCGGCCACTCTTTCTAAAGTGACCGGTACATACAAATGGGATGGACACTTTAGATGCTGTCTCCGGCGCGAGCGGTCCAGCCCGGAAAAGAAAAAGAGTCTGAACGCGCCGTGCGTCCAGACTCGGTCTGGTTGCGGAGGCAGGATTTGAACCTACGACCTTCGGGTTATGAGCCCGACGAGCTACCGGACTGCTCCACTCCGCGATATTTCCGCACCCTCTCTGTGAGTGCAGAAATTATTATACTACACTTCCATATAAAATGCAAGTCTTTTTTATAATTTTTTCGTTTTCCCCTTTTCATAGAGGAAAACCAGCCCCATCCCCAATGCAACACAGATAACTGCGGCAACCATTCCTGCCACAAAAGCCGAAAATTGGTTATTTTCTCGAAAAACGGTTTCCCTTGTTCCTTCTTCCGTTTGGCCCAAAGGGACGCCAGCCTCCGCAGCGCTCTCTGCCGCTTCCTCTGTTTCGCCCACCTTGAAAGGAATATAAGGCTCTTCTCCGCTTTGCGGGGACTCCCCATCATTCGATTTTGCAGCGACATTCGAGCCGGAATTGCCGCCCGCCATCCCTGTGCCGCCGGCCCCCGCCCTTTCCGAAGCCGAACCGCCTTCTTCCGCACGAACAACGGACACCGTGTATTGCTTTGTTGTTTTGCGATCCTCCGAACGTACGGTTACAACGATCTCCGTGGTGCTTCCCGCCTTATAGAGCGTCTTTCGATTGATGGAAACTGTTGCCCCTTCCGAGGCGTTCGCCTGAAAGGTCACGGACTGCACATCCGAATCCACGGGTAATGTATATTCCAAAATGTCCGGGGAAAATGGCGGCTCCAAAGTCCCTTCGGACGGCTGTAACGCGGTGAGAAAACACGGGGATGATGCGGCGGAAGCGGATTCTTCCAACGCCCGGTTCACAGTAACCGTATACACCTGCCGGTTCTTTTTGTCCAATGACACAGCGGTAATTTTGATTTCCGTCGAAGTCCCCGCGCGATTCAGCTTTTCCCGGCTGACACTGACCGAACCGTCCTCTCCCGCCCTTGCCTGAAAGGTCAAAGACTGTACGTCCGCGCCGACATCCAACGCATATTCGGTCACGTCTGGCGAAAAGGCTGGACGCAGCTCCCCGGCCGATGGGATCAGTTCGGCCAAATAAGCTTCCCATTCGGGTTCCTCCGGTTCTTCGGCCCGGTTGACGTCCACAAGGTATTGCGTCTTCTGTTTTTGATTCTCCGAAGTGGCGGTAATGGTAATCGAAGTCGTTGATCCGGCTTTTTGCAGCGTTTTCCGGCTGACACTGACCGTTCCATTCTCCCCTGCCTGCGCGTCAAATGTAACGCTCGACACCCGATATGGGACATCCAAGGTATAATGATAGATATCGGCTGAAAAGGATGGGGACAGCTTTCCCGAGGATGGCTCCAAACTCTCCAAAAATGCTCTGTCCGATTTTGGCGGGAGCACTTCAAGCGGCGCCTTCCCTTCACAACGGGAATCCAGCTGTTCCCCTTGCCAGTTACAAACTTGATCGACCACGACCTCCAATTCTGTTTCGCCAGCCGGAGCCCCCTCATTCACCTCAAAAACATAAGTTAAAATGGTTCCGGACAGAGCGGGTGCATGGCCTAAATCCACATTACACACATACGTGCTACGCACAGGATTGTTCGTCCCATCTGTCTGCAAGGTTTTATTTTTGATCTGGCTGGACGGTTCTACACGCAAAAAGGAAAGGCGGGTATCGTCGTACGCGATGGAAACGCAAAAGCCCGCAATGTCCTTTTGGGCCGTTGTGGTATCCACGGTCAATTCTATGCGTTCCCCACCATAGTAGGACTCCCTATCTACCGAGAATACAAACGGTGTTTCCGTCTCCAAGGAAGCTGCAGCCGCCACCGTTCCTAAATGAAAAAGGGCAATAACTGAAAGGAGGAGTCCCAATACCCGTTGCAGCATTGTGTACCTCCTCCATTTTCTGTTTCCTATCGTTTCCCGGTAATCAGGCCGTCACTGTTTCCATGGCCTCCGTCGTGCGCAATTCCCGCAAGCGGCGTTTCCTGAGGATCTGCAAGCGGAACCGGTTATACCGTTGGATCACGGCAAACGGCAAATTCCCCAACAAAATCAAAAACGCAAACAGAAGCCCAATCCCTAGGGAATTGACCACTAGCATCACGACTCCGCACAGGCAGTTGGTAAGGTGCATCCACTCCCCGCGGCAGGTCTCCATAATAAACTCATCCAGATATTCAATAGAGACATCTGTCAAATGTGCCTTGGAGAAGCCGCCTTTCCCGATATGCTGCGGCAATTTATCCTTCCAAAGTTGAATCTTCAAATTATCCCGATACCAGCGCCCGCCCTTCTCCCATTTTTTCGGCAAGTAGCGCGACTTAGTGGCATCAAAAAAAGCGGTGGGGATCTTAACGCAAGCTAAGAATACCGCCACGTGCCATGCTGCAATGATAATTACACTCCAGAGGAATATCTGGAGGCCCGACAAATCTCTTAGCACGAACATTCCTTCCTTCGAAAAATCATCACTGTCTTTTAAAAAGCGATGGATTCTATCATGTATTTATGTTACCATGGGCAATGAGGTCGAAAATATACGTAAAAATATCGTTACTATTATAATACAAAGAAAAGGAGCATGCAACATGAAAGCACTTTTTATCGGCGGGACAGGAACCATCAGCAGCGCCATCTCCTCCCTGGCCATCGAGAAGGGCGTAGAACTCACGCTTCTCACACGCAGCGGAAATGGCCCGGAAGGCGCTGAACGCCTGATTTGTGACGTAAACGATGAAGACCGCGCTTTTTCCGTTTTGAAGGGCCGTTCCTTCGACGTCGTCGTGGATTTTGTTGCATTCCGTCCAGAACAGGTGGAACGCGATATCCGCCTCTTTCAAGAGCGGACCGGCCAATACATCTTTATCAGCTCCGCCTCCACCTATCAAAAGCCGCTGGCACACCCGGTTATTACAGAGAGTACCCCGCTGTACAACCCTTATTGGCAGTATGCGCGCGACAAAATCGCCTGTGAAACTTTGCTGATGGCAGCCTATCGTTCCACCGCCTTCCCCGTCACCATTGTCCGCCCCAGCCATACTTATGGGGACTGCAGCGTTCCTGTCGCCATCCATGGCGCGCAAGGGAGCTGGCAGGTGCTTGCCCGGATGCTGGAGGGGAAGCCGGTCATTGTGCATGGCGACGGGCTTTCCCTGTGGACGTTTACCCACAATACGGATTTCGCCAGAGGGTTTTATGGCCTGATGGGGAATCCTCATGCGATTGGGGAAGCGGTCCATATCACCAGCGATGAGACGCTCACATGGAATGCAGCATTTGCAGCGATCGGGCGTGCGCTCGGCGTTGAGCCTATTTTGCAGCATATCTCGTCCGACCTGCTGTCTGCGCTTCGTCCGGAGCTTTTAGGGACGCTCTTGGGGGATAAAGCAAACTCGGTGATCTTTGACAATTCCAAAATCAAACGGCTTGTGCCGGGCTTTTTCGCCACGGTGCGTTTTGATGAAGGCGTAAGGCGCACGGTGGAATATGTGCGCTCCCATCCGGAATGCCAAAAGGCAGACCCAGAATTCGACGCTTGGTGCGACCGCGTCATTAAGGCATATTCCTCTTGTGTACGGAGCTTTTAAAAAGATCAGGGCGGCCTAACGTATGGTTAGGCCGCCCGTTCTATTTGCCCTATCATCCATGCCATTGTGTGCTGTTTATATATGGATCGACGGTGCAGAATGCCCTTTGGCCTTTCTGCGGCGTTCATTTCTCTTCTCCGCTGCACGCCCAACCGCCTTCTCCAGTTCCACAACAACCAGTGGGACAAAGGCCAGCGCTGTGACAATCAGCCATTGCTGGGGTACCAGGGCAACCGTCTTGAAAATCTGGGCCAATGGCGGAATGACGATGACGCTCAGCTGCAAAACAACACACACGACTGCCGCCAAAACCAACTTTTTGTTGCGGAAAATCCCCGCTCGAAAAACGGACTGTGACGACCGCATATTAAACGTGTGTACCACTTGGGAAAAGCTGAGCACGGCGAATGCCATCGTACGCCCAATGACCGGGGACGCAGGGTCGATATCGAAAAAGATCCGCCCGATGCTGTAAGCCAAGAGGGACATCGCGCCGATGAGACATCCCTCTACGAGGATATTGTACCCCATCCCTCCGGCAAAGATGCTCTGCGTGGGCTTTACTGGCTTGCGCTCCATAATATCCCGGTCGATCGGTTCCACGCCCAAAGCCAGAGCAGGCAATGAATCCGTCACCAAATTCACCCAAAGCAATTGGATGGCAAGCAACGGCGTCGGCAAATGCAGCAGGAAGCTGACAAACACGGTCAAGATCTCCCCGATATTGCAGGAAAGTAAAAAATGGACTGTCTTCTTGATGTTTTCAAAGATGCCGCGCCCTTCGCGCACAGCCGAAACAATGGTGGCGAAATTGTCATCCGCCAGGATCATATCCGCCGCAGCTTTCGCCACATCGGTTCCGGACTGCCCCATCGCGCATCCGATGTCCGCGGTCTTTAAAGCCGGCGCATCATTGACGCCATCGCCGGTCATGGCGACCACTTCGCCGCGGGCCTGGAATGCCTGCACAATGCGCACCTTGTGTTCTGGCGATACACGTGCAAAAACCGCATACTGGTAAATATCCCGCGTCAGTTCCTGCTGGGGAATCCGGTTGAGCTCCTCCCCGGTCATTACCGAAGTCCCCGGCGTTAAAATACCGAGCTCCTTTGCGATAGCCGCTGCTGTGGCAGCGTGGTCCCCTGTGATCATAATGGGACGGATCCCGGCTTTCCGGCAGAGCGCCACCGCCTCCTTCGCTTCGGGGCGCGGTGGGTCCATCATCCCGATCAACCCACAAAAGATCAGGTCCTTTTCCAAGCTGGCACGATCGGTTGGCAGCGACGGAAGATCTTTATACGCAACGCCCAACACGCGCAGCGCCCGGCGCGCCATCGCTTCGTTCTGCGCCGCGGCTGACCGGCTGGTACAATGGGCCATCAGGATATCCGGCGCCCCTTTGGAGACCACCCGGTATTTCCCATTCCCAATTTTATGTACAGTGGTCATCATCTTGCGCTCGGAGGAAAAGGGGATCTCCAAAACCCGCGGATACAGCGCATCCAGTTCCGTTTTTGAAACAGGAGTGGCATGCACCAGTGCGGCCTCAGTGGGGTCGCCGTGTACAGCGCCGCCGGAGACGGTACAGTTATTGCACAGCACGGCCAATTTCAAAAGGTTTTGGCCCTCGGCCGAATCCATACGCAGCTTACCGGAGGCGGTTGCCAGTTCCACCACCGTCATCCGGTTTTGCGTCAAGGTCCCCGTCTTGTCAGAGCAGATGACGCTGGCGCTTCCCAGCGTCTCAACCGCCGGCATCCGGCGCACAATCCCGCGCTTTGCCGCCATCCGCCGGACACCGATGGCCAATACAATGGTCACAACCGCCGGAAGGCCCTCCGGAATTGCCGCAACTGCCAAACTGATGGAGATCAAAAACATCTCCAACGGCTTGATATGCTGGAACAGCCCCATCAGGAAGATCACCGCACAGATGATTAAAGCGCCAATCCCCAGCCATCTTCCCGTCTGTTCCAGCTTGCGCTGAAGCGGCGTCTGGGGCGCTTCCTGGTCCGAAATCATATGCGCAATGCGCCCAACCTCGGTTTGCATGGCTGTTGCCGTCACCAGGCCCTTCCCGTGGCCCGAGGTAATGGAACTATTGGCATACAGCAGATTCCGCCGGTCCCCCAGCGGCGTGTCAGGGGGATACGTCCGTCCCGCATGTTTTTCCACCGGAAGGCTCTCCCCGGTTAAAGCACTTTCCTCCGCCTTCAAATCATGCGCTTCTGTCAACCGCAGATCGGCCGGGACCAAATCCCCTGCCTTTAATAGAACAAGATCGCCGGGGACGATCTCCGCGGCAGCCAGGTTCCGTTCGATTCCATCCCGTATCACGCGGGCGTGTGGGCTGCTCATCTTTTTCAGCGCCTCAATTGCCTTTTCTGCACGGCTTTCCTGAACCAGGCCGGTAATCGCATTGATGACAACAATTGCTAATATAATAATGGCATCGATATAATCTTGATCTTTCTGCAAATACGAGGTCACAAACGATATTCCCGCTGCAACCAGCAGGACAATCACCATAAAATCCGAAAATTGCGCCAAGAACCGCCGCAAAAGGCTTTTTCTTTTCGGTGGTTCCAATTCGTTTTTCCCAAATTCCTTTAACCGGTTTCTGGCCTCCCGGGTAGGAAGCCCGTTTTGCGCGCTGGTTCCCAGCCGTTTTTCACATTCTACCCTTGTTAAGCATTGCCACTCCAACCGTTCTCCCTCCTATCGCCGCCGGGCGGCGCGTAACGTTTCATTGCCTTTCTTTTCATTCTATGCGGGGGGTATGCAAACTATTATCCTCCGATCCGGGCAATTCCCCCATAAATTCGCTGTTGCATCCCAAATAGGGTATGCTATAATGCCTATATAGGATTTTTAAAACGCAGCGGTTGGCACGTTTTCCTTTTTATGGTTGAAATTTCTAGAGTTCCTTATTTGCCTGCTGCCTTTTCTAATCCTTTCAAAAGAAAGCATTACACAGGGGCTATTGATCGTGTCCCTATTTCAGAACAAAAGAAATCCTTAAAAGGGGGCGAGGGGTTGGATTATGCCATCATGAATTTTGTGCAGCAAAACCTGCACACCGCTTTTACCGACGTCTTTTTTCCCATTGTTACAATGCTAGGAAACCATGGGCTGGTTTGGCTATGCCTAATTGCCGCCCTACTTCTGACCAAAAAATACCGCCGCTGTGGTGGGATGCTGCTGTTAACATTGGCAGCCACCTTTCTTCTAGGGGAATTCATTTTGAAGCCCATCATCGCGCGTCCCCGTCCCTTTGTGGACAACCCCAACGTCCTTTTGCTGATCCCTCCGCCAAGCGGCTATTCCTGCCCATCCAACCATTCTTCTTCCTCCTTTGCTGTGGCAACCATGCTGTGTTTTTACCACAAAAAGGCTGGAATTGCGGCTCTTGTATTGGCTTTTCTGATTGCTTTCAGCCGTATTTTTCTGTTCGTCCACTACCCGACCGATGTGATCTTCGGCGCAATACTTGGAATTTTATGTTCGGTATTGCTTTACAAAGGAAGCCAGGCTTGGCAGCATAAATATTCGAAAAAATACTTTTAGTAGACTTGTTTATACAGATTGTTTTTATATTTATGAAAAATATATACAATATGCGGTCTTTTTTTTGCAAAACCGTTTCCTTTTAAACGTAAATTCTACCTTTTCCTCTTCCATTCGACACAAGATATATCATCCTATATAGCAAATCTGCAAAGATATTGCGTAAACAATTGTTTTGTTGAATATTTCATTTTTCTCCTATTGCTTTATTTTCTCTTTTACTCTATCATAATAACAGTAACTTTGGTGAATTTATATCACTGATAAATTTTTTAGAAAAAAGGAGGATGTGAAACATTGACGAAGCATATTGGAGACATCGATCTGCCCAATACCAGTTTGCATTATGATCTCTTGGGAAATGCAGAAGATGGATATTGCATCGAGATCACTTCATGTAAGTTTGAAAGAGCTTGCGGCTTTATCTCTTCAGATTTACGCTTCGCTGAAAAGTGCGTCAAACTGTTATACGAAGGGATGGCATTTCCCTGCAACTTAAAGGATTACTTGGAAGATTTCAAATTTGATAATCATTCCTATTGACTTTCCTGTGGGGTTTGATTATACTGTAGATGATCCCTTCCAAAAAAGCCCATTTTTTGACGGATGAGGGGTACACCTGCATAAAAGCGGGTACAAAGCGAACGATAATAAAATGATCAAAGCAAAATTTATTTATAGTAAGGAGTCTTGCAAAATGAAAAAATATGTTTGCACTGCATGTGGTTATGTATATGACCCCGCTGTTGGCGATCCGGACAGCGGCATCCAACCCGGCACTGCTTTTGAGGATATCCCGGAGGATTGGGTATGCCCCCTCTGTGGTGTGGGAAAGGATATGTTTGAACCCCAGGACTAACGGTAGCTGGAGGAAGCGAACCAAAGAGCGATGCATTTTGCCTGCCCATAAGTGTGGCGAAAGGGACAAAAGAAGCTTTGGACTGCGTTGGAAGGAGTGTTTTCTCCTTCCGGCGGGACGAAGCTTCCACTCCCTGTTCTAGCGACCGTGTGGGTGGGCTTCTCTATGTTTCATCTGGAAAGGAATGGTAACAATGAGCGCAATTAAGTTGAAAGAAAATCTTTATTCTGTTGGTGTTTTAAATCCGTCGCTGCGTGTGTTTGACATTGTAATGGAAGCGCGCTATGGCACAAGCTACAACGCGTATCTGATCACAGGCGAGAAGAACGTCCTGGTGGAGACCGTTGAAGCTAATTTCTTTGACGAATATCTGGACAACATCCAGAGTGTTGTAGACATCTCGAAAATTGACTATCTGATCATGAACCACACCGAGCCGGATCACTCTGGTTCTGTGGCAAAGCTTTTGGAAAAGAACCCGAATATCACGGTTGTCTGCACGACCGCTGCTCAGAAATACCTGCGCGCGATCGCAAACCACGACTTCCCCTGCATTGTAGCCAAACACGGAGATAAACTGGACATCGGTGGCCAAGAGCTGGAATTCATTGTTGCGCCGCTGCTGCATTGGCCGGATTCCATGTTCACTTGGATGCCGCAGCAAAAGGTTCTGTTCACCTGCGACTTCCTCGGCGCACATTTCTGCGAGCCCACCATGCTGGACAGCAATATCCACTATCCGGAGCAGTATCTCGGCGAAGTGAACTACTACTATGCCTGCATTTTTGGGCCGTTTAAGCCCTATGTGCTCGCCGGCCTGGACAAGATCAAGGATCTGCCGGTCGAAATGGTCTGCCCCAGCCACGGTCCCTGCCTGGTGGAAGGCATCTCCCGCATCCAGGGCCTCTACCGCGAGTGGAGCACGCCCGCTGCGCCGTCTGGAAAGAAGGTTGTTGGAATTCTCCACGCTTCGGCATACGGCTGCACCACCAAGCTGGCACAGGCTGCTTATGATGAACTCAAAAAGAACCCCGATCTGGATGTCCGCCTGATGAACGTTGTGTTCACGCCTTTGTCGGAGGCAGCCGCACTGGCCAATGAAGCGGACGCCTTGCTGGTCGGTTCCTGCACCATCAACCGCGATGCTCCGAAGGTGGTTTGGGACGTTCTGGCCTCTGTGGACGCCATCAATACCAAACAAAAGCCCGTCGGCGCATTTGGTTCCTATGGCTGGAGCGGCGAAGCGGTTCCGATGATCAAGTCCCGCATGGAACACCTCAAATTCAAGTTTATTGGCGATGGCTTGCGGGTTTGCTTTATGCCCACCGAAGAGGACTTCGACGCGATGCGCGCATATGCAAAAGAAGTCGTTTCCAATCTGAAGTAATCCGTACTTTATAAATCTGTATACATGGAGAAACGGGCAAATGCACGGCTGCATTCGCCCGTTTCTTAATTAAAATGAACAGAGCGGCGTCCATGTCCTTTTCGACATCGGCGCCGCTTTCTGTTTGATTCATAACCGGAATATTCCTTTCCCGCCTCCTTTACTGATCGCGATGCACAGCCGTTTACACATTTGCCTGCCCGCTCTCAAAAAGATTGTTGATCGCCGGGGCATCCACTTTTGTGGACACCATCAGTTCCCCGCTTCCATTACGCAAATATACCTGATTTTGCTGTAGCCAAATCTGAATATTCTGTGTCTCTCCATTTTCTTGGGGCTGGAGGCGCACTTCATAATCGGAATTTGCGGGTAGGAATGGGGGTTCTTTCGCCGGTTGAGCCGACCCGAGCATTTGATCGAGCATATTCAAAGGGGCTTCCGCGGTCAACGTCGTCAGAGGGGCTGCTGCTCCGCCGCGATACACCACTGCGGAGGGTTCCTGTTCTCCACATCCACACAGTACCGCAACACAAAACAGCGTTATAAAAGCCATCGCCATCCATTTTTTCATCTGTCGCCGTCCCCGCTGCTCATGCCCGGGGCGTTCCTCCCTTCCATTAATCATTTGTTTTCACGGGCTCCACCAAAACCGCCAAGTTCTGATCCCGCAAAAGTAGAATCCTAAGTAACTTAGAAGCCTCTATCTGTAATACACATGATACAGAGCTTTTCTTTCAAAAAACCAGAAAAAATTCTTACAAATTCCTGTCAGCTTTCTTCTGCGGTCCAACCTTGTTCCTCCAGGAGCTGTACCACCGCAAGATCTTTTTGGTTCTCCGTAAGGGTATACGGGCTGATAGACACCTGGATTTTTCCCGTATAATCCCCCACCAAATTCTTAAGCTTGCTGCCTTCCGCCGGTTGGAACAGCCCGTTCTCATCTCCGCATCGTAGATATAGGCAGGCTACCCGCCCGCTGAAATCCTCGCGGTTCGTAATATCGAGATCCAAGGTGTCCTGGCGCAAAGCTTCGAGGAGCGCCTGCTTCTGTGCGTCGTTCAAACGATATGTCTTTGCGGCCATGTCGGATTGCTCATCATAGTTTTCGATCTCAATTTGGCTGATATCACCCGGTTCCAGATAGAACAACAGGTTTCCACTCGTCTTATACTCCTCCGAATTCACAATGTCCGAACTGAGCTGTTGCAGACGCTGCGAATTCTCTTCGGCATTTGGCGTATCGAATGGGCTCCACTGGTACTCCCTTTGGAAAGTGCTCCCATCCTTCAAGTGGTATACGATTTGATACTGTATCCCGCCGCCCTGGCTCATGCGGAACGGGAACCCCGCCTGCTTTTGGAATTCGACCACAGACCGGTGGAACTCTAAAACTTTTTCCACATTTTCCGCCTGACAGATCTCAGGCTTCACAGAAGCAAGATTTTCATATTGCTCTCCCTGTATGTCGAAATGGTCGGAACCGAATTCCTGATAGTACGTATTGTCTTCAAAGGAAACGCTTTCAATGTCCTCTATGGCAGGAATACGGTCGACATATCCAAACGCGCCGGTGGCCACCACGCCATAAAAGACAATGAACGCTCCCAAAAATACAGCATACCCTGCAAAGCTCCGTTTCATACGGGAGAACCCACGGGAATAGATCGCCTCCACCACGACATGCGCTGCAAGGGAACCCAACAGCAGTCCGATCAGGAAGTTGGCCGTGCTGGAATTGTACCAAAACAGGATAAAACCCAGCCCGAAACCACCTACCGCTGTAATCAGGAAACGGATCAAGCCCTTGGGTATCTGGAATGCAAAGGTATTCTCCGCAGACTCGCTTTTCCGCCTTCTATATAAATAGACGCTTGAGAGGAGCAAAAAGACGGCCAAAATGGCCCACCAAACAAAAAAAGTTGGAGCATCCGATGCGTGGAGGAAAATACCGACGAAGGGGGCCAAGGCCACCAACAGCGTATTGTCCAGATTCACCGTCATGTTGAACCCCGGAAGCAGGCAGCTGACCAAATACACGGAGGAATAAACCAGGATAGGGTATGCGATATTGACGCCAATCACGGAAAGGACCATATCGAGCGTGGTGCCCGTACAGACGGCCATCAACACACAGAACAAAAAGGCAGCCGCCAGAACCAGCATCAGGCCGAGCATCTGCACGAACAGATCGCCGATCTGCCCTCCCTTATTTTCTATGTTAAAGCATAGGGCGATCAAAGACGCAATTCCCACATTGAGCGCCAAAGGGATATACAGCGCGGTCAACCCGGCAAGGATGCGCCCCAGAAGCATCGCCGACCGGCGAACTGGAAGCGAATGGAACAGGTCTACGCTCCGCTTCATGTGCATATAGCGGAACAGCTGGACAGCGAACAGAAGGGTAAACAGGGCGCATAATGTGGGAACGCTCAGGGTCATTGCAAATCCCGTCATGTCCCCAAACACGCTCGCATATTGTGCGGAAACCCCATATACCTCGAGTGTCATCGGATCCATGCGGATGTTTGCGTTGGCCAAGCCAAATAATAACAAGACCGGAAAAGCTAGAAACAGCAATGCTGCGAATAGAGCCATCATTCCCCGGTTGCGCTTTAACGACCAGAGATATGTCTCGCGCAACTCGCGCTTCCAACTAGTTGAGGATGTTTTCAATATCATAGCCTGCCACCTCCATTTCACTGATAAATACCTCTTCCAATGTAAGCGGCAACACTTCCGCAAACACGGGATGCAGGGCGTTGATCTGCTCCAGAATGTCTTCCTTCGTCCCGCGTGCGACAAAGCTCACCAGGGAACCGCGCACCTCGGTCTTTAGGATGTCAAGCCCCTGGAAGGCCTCTGGGCCTGGAAGTGGCTGGAAGACGGCCTGCACCTTATTGATTCCCAGTTTCAGTTCATCCAGCTCGCGCTCAAAGAGTACACCTCCCTTGTGGAACAGCCCCACATGGTCGCAGAAATCCTCCAACTCCCGCAGGTTGTGCGAGGCAATCACCACGGTCATCCCGCGGTCGGCCACTTCGCTGCCGACAATCCGCTTCAAAAGCTGGCGCATCACCGGGTCTAGGCCATCGAAGATTTCATCCATTAATAGCAACTCTGGCTGCGCCGCAATTGCACAGATCAGCGCCGCCTGGCGCTGCATGCCCTTCGACATATTGCCAATCCGCATCTTCCGGTCCAGCGGGAACATCGCACAGCAGGCTTCATAGCGCTCCCGGCTCCAGGTGGGGTACAAACGGCTATAAAATGCCGCCATGCTGTCCAGAGATGCCTGCGGGAAAAAATACGGATAGTCCGGGATGAAGAAAATCCGGGACTTCACCCCAGGGTTTTCAAACGGGGCCTCCCCGTCCAGCGTAACGCTACCCCCATCCGGCTGATAGATTCCGGCCAACGTCCGCAGAAAAGTCGATTTTCCAGCGCCGTTGCTTCCTACCAGCCCAAAAATGGAGCCGGATTGGATCTGGAACGAAATCTGATCGAGCGCAGTGAGTATGCCAAAGCGCTTCGTCAATTGATTGGCTTCAATCATGTCCGTCACTCCCCTCTTGTTGATTCACAGCAGGACGTCCGCCCTCATAAACCTCTTTTACACAGTTTTGTGCTTCTTCCAGGGAAAGGCCGCAGTCCAAGGCCCGCCCCGCCGCATCCCGCAGCTTTTCAACGGCCTGTTCCCTTTGCTGGGAAAGCGCATTGGCGGCTTCTGCAATAAACGATCCCTTTCCCGGGACGGAATAGATGATCCCATCGCGTTCCAAAAGCTGGTAGGCCTTCTGCACCGTGTTGGGATTTACCCCCAGCTCCTGGGCCAGCGCACGTACAGAGGGGATTTGCTCATTTTTTGCAAGTGCGCCGAGCGCGGCCATCCGCGTTATGTTTTGATACAGCTGCTCATAAATCGGGAGCCGGCTCCGATAGTCCAGCGAAAACAGCACATCGTTCACCGTCCTTTCTGTATTATGTGTATTAATACAGTATAACTATAACATACAAACATTCCCCTGTCAATCACATGGGAACCAGGTTGGAAGGAGCTTGGCTTTGCGCAGCGCCTGCATGACCAACAGCAGGCACACCAAATATACAAGCAGCAGGAAGCTATTGGCCGCCAAAGCAAAATACAGCGTTGCCAACATAGCCAAAGGATGAATCTGTGTGGAAGCTGCCAGGAGTTTCGGCTCCACAATTTGCCGCACCCCACTCACAACCAGCCAGCCCGCCACCAAAAAAATCCCCTTCAGCGGGCTTCCCTGTGCAAAAAACAGGAGTGCCAACGGTAAATAGACCGCTCCCGGCCCCAATACTGGCAATAAGTCCGCAAATCCTGCAACAATGCTGAGCACTAATGGATAAGGCGCCCCAGCGGCAAAGAAGATGCATAACGTCTCCAAAAACGTGAGACAATACAACAACAGGTAAGAGGTCAAATACTGGCCGCCAATGTGCGCCCCATGTCGGGATGCCTCGCGGAGAATTCCCTTTCCCCGCGCAGAGAGCAGGTTGGACAAACGCTTCCGAATTTTTTCCATGTCTTTTGAAAAAAAATAGGTGGACACCACCATTACCAAGAACATCGCAAGCACCGCTGGAAGCGAGGTCAAAAAGCCCAATGCTGCCGTCAAAGCACTGGTGAGCACAGAGGCCGCGGCCTGTGCAAGGTTGAGCAATTGCCGCTGATTCTCCTGGATAAAATCCTGATCAATATGGTTGAGGAACTCCCCCACCTGTAGGAAAAGGCGGTTCAAAGGCTCTGTCAGACGGCCAAGGTCCACATCCCGGATGGTGCGGAGCAAATTGCTGATTTCTCCCACCAGCCACATGCCCAATAGGAACAGCGCGCCGATCAGCAGCACATACAAAGCCGCTGTGGTCACTGCGGCGGCACATCCTTCGGAGAGGGGCAACTTCTGTTTCAGGAAGCGGACAACTGGTTGTAAGAACCAAGCTAAAGCGAATCCTGCCAGGAAGGGAAAGGTATATCGCAACGTGGCCGTAAACAGCCAGAAAAGCCCTGTATATACCAGAAAAAAGACGGCATATGCTCTTCCTTTTGCTAGAAAATTCCGATCTAACATGGAAGTCCCCCCATTTCCTCTTCAAATATATGGGGGAAGGATGTATTTCTATTACGCGCAAATAGGCGCAAAAAGAGCGCCCCGCGAGCGGAAAGTGCCGTAGTTGGGTACAGCCCTACTCATCCGGCCGTTTTCCTCCACGGGAGGAACGGCGCGCCATGAGCTTTCCTTTCGCGGGACGCTCGTTGTTTTCATTCTTATTTTTCTCTTCCCAGCAGCCAATCCACAGATACATTTAGGATGTTCGCTAGGGCTGAAAGCTCATAATCCGTTACATAACGGATCTGCCCTTCCAGCTTGGACAATCCGGACGCGTTCATATCGACTCCGTTCACCTGAAGCTGAGCCAACAGCTCTTTCTGCTTCATCCCCTGGCTTTTCCGGGCCATTTCGACACGCGCCCCAACAAGATTGCGGGTCCCCAATGCTTGCTTGCGTAATCTCACCTTACATTCACTCCCTACATGCATGAATTTTTTACCAATATCACCAACAAAACGATGTGAATTTTGGATAAAGCGATTCATTGAACAACTAAACCCACACAAATCCACTCGATATTTCTATTATAGTATCTATTTGTAGAAAACGCAACAAAAATATTACATATTTTTAGCTTCTTCGGCATATTTTTTGCTTCCAATTTCTGGCCAACAAGAGAAGAAAAACATATTTGTGCTTTTGCTCGAACCTTGCTATAATAATCCTATCCGTTAAACGCCGGAATCACATCCGTGCGTGCTGTTTTACCAACCGGGACAAAACGCCCTTGCGAAAGGCAAACCAGCCCGGGACTTTATTTGTGGAGATGTTACCATGACAAATCAGAAAAAGCCCTCGCGAAATCTCACAATGCTGACCGATTTCTATGAAATCACCATGTCCAATGGCTATTTTTCCAATGGCTACCGGGACACCGTTGTATATTTTGACATGTTTTTCCGACATATCCCAGACGATGGCGGCTTTGCTATCATGGCCGGCGTACAACAGTTGATTGACTATATTAAAGACCTGGAGTTTACGGACGACGACATCGCCTATCTGGAATCCACGCACATGTTCCAGAAGGAATTCTTGGAGTACCTGCGGAATTTCCAGTTCGCCTGCGACGTTTGGGCGATCCCGGAAGGCACCCCTATTTTCCCCGGCGAGCCGATTGTCACCGTGCGCGGCCCGGTGATCCAGGCACAGCTGATCGAAACCATGCTGTTGCTCACCATCAACCATCAGAGTATGATCGCCACGAAAGCAAACCGGATTGTCCGCGCCGCACAAGGCCGCGCCGTCATGGAGTTCGGGTCCCGCCGCGCACAGGGAGCCGACGGCGCCATCTACGGTGCGCGGGCCGCTTACATTGGGGGTTGCTGCGGCACCGCCTGCACCATTTGCGCCCCGGATTTCGGCGTCCCTGCCCTGGGCACCATGGCCCACAGCTGGGTCCAGCTGTTTGACAGCGAATTGGACGCCTTCCGCGCATATGCCCGCGAATACCCCTCCAATTGTACCCTGTTGGTGGATACCTTCAATGTCCTGAAATCCGGCGTGCCAAACGCCATCAAGGTGTTTCAGGAAGAGCTGCTCCCGCGTGGTTACCGTCCCGCCGGCATCCGGATCGACAGCGGCGACATCACGTATCTGTCCCGTAAAGCCCGTAAAATGCTGGACGAGGCGGGGTTCCCCGATTGCAAAATCTGCGCCTCCAATTCCCTTGATGAATACATTATACGCGACATGCTGATGCAAGGTGCGAAAGTTGACAGTTTCGGCGTCGGCGAGCGCCTGATCACCTCCGGTTCCGAACCGGTTTTCGGCGGCGTTTATAAGCTGGCCGGCGTCGAGGACGCCAATGGCAACATTATCCCCAAGATCAAGATCAGCGAAAACGTTGCAAAGATCACCACGCCGTGCTTCAAAGGGCTGTGGCGTTTGTTTGACCGCGACACTGGCAAGGCGATTGCCGACGTCGTAACGCTACACGACGAAGTCATCGACGATTCCCAGCCGTACGAAATTTTTGACCCGGAGCACATCTGGAAGCGCAAAATGGTCACCAATTTCCGCGCCGTGAAGCTGCGCAAAAAGATCTTCGAACACGGCCAGTGCATCGCCGAGGAGCGCACGCTGGAAGAGATCAAACGTTACTGTGCCGAACAGGTGGACACCCTCTGGGAGGAAGTCACCCGCTTTGAAAACCCGCATCAATATTATGTTGACCTATCTCCGGCGCTCTGGGACATTAAAAACCGCATGATTGAAGAGAACACTGCGTTAAGCCAGCGCTGACGGATTTCTGGTTGACATCTGAGGGAAAATCAGCTAGAATAATGCCTGCGAGCAGGCTGAACAGCTGCGGGTGATACCCGAAAGGGTCCACCCGAGGAAAGTCCGAGCTCCAAAGGGCAAGAATAACGGCTAACGGCCGCCGGGGGCGACCCTAGGGAAAGTGCAACAGAGATATACCGCCGCTTTTGCGGCAAGGGTGGAAAGGCGAGGTAAGAGCTCACCAGCGCGCAGGAGACTGCGCGGCTCTGCAAACCCTATTCGGAGCAACACCGTGGAGGGACATATGCGCCGGCCCGGCGCGTCCTGTGGAGGTGGCATCGAGCTGGCGCGGCAACGCCCAGCCAAGATAGATGGCTGTTCACGACAGAACTCGGCTTACAGGCCTGGTCGCACTTTAAAATTTGTGGAGGCAAAAAATGTCTCCTAGCATAAAAAATCCCCGCTGTCTTTTTGACAGCGGGGATTTTTGTTTGCAACTTATGAAAACCATTTTACAGATTCGTATGCGAACGCAGTTCGATTTTTAATTTTTCTGGCTTACCGGACGCTGAACAACAGATCTCCATAGGTGGGATACGGCCAATATTTCTCTCCAACGTTGCATTCGATCTCATCCGCAATGGCACGCGTCTTTTCCATCTGCATCAGCACCGGGTTACGGTAATATTTTGCGCACTGTTCGACATCCTGCATATCCTCTGCCCCGGCAACCGCTGCTTCCAGCGCCTCCATCTCTTTATAGAGGTCTGCGGTCAATTGGGAGAGTTTCTTGAGCAGGGTTTCCTCTAGCTCGCAGGAAATGTCCGCACAAAGCTGCTTCTTATTGATCGCTTCTTTGCTGATATCTTTCATATACGCGCAGGCGGCCGGGAGAATATCCTTTTTAATCATATCCACCATGGTGAGCGCCTCGATATGGATCTGTTTGCAGTAGTTCTCCAATTGGATCTCACAGCGCGAAACAATCTCCGTCCCAGAAAGCACCCCGTATTTTTCAAATAGTTCAATATTCTCGGGATGCTTATAATAGGGCAATGCATCCGCTGCCGATTCCAAATTCAAGAGGCCGCGCCGTTTGGCCTCCTCCACCCACTCCGGCGCATAGTTGTTCCCATTAAACACGATGCGCTTGTGATCACGGTACGAATGGCGGATAATGTGATTTAATTCCTTGTTAAAATCCTCCGCCTTTTCCAACCGGTCGGCATAACGGCACAAGGCGTCCGCCACAATCGTGTTTAAAATCATATTGGGGCACGCAATCGAAACCGTGGAGCCCAACATACGGAATTCAAATTTATTGCCCGTAAAAGCGAACGGGGACGTCCGGTTGCGGTCCGTCGCATCCTTCGGAAACTTCGGCAGTACATCGACGCCGATGTTCATCTCTGCCGCACCCTTTTGATCGTATTCGCTTTTGTTCTCAATGGACTCCAAGATTCCAGTCAGTTCGTCCCCCAGAAACACAGAGATAATCGCCGGAGGTGCTTCGCTGGAACCGAGGCGGTGGTCGTTGCCCGCGCTCGCAACGGACAAGCGCAGCAAGTCCTGGTGTTTGTCAACCGCTTCCAAGATCGCCGTCAGGAACAACAAGAACTGGGCGTTTTCTTCCGGGGATTCTCCCGGCTCCAATAAGTTGATGCCCGTATCCGTGCAGATGCTCCAGTTGTTGTGTTTGCCGCTTCCATTGACGCCTGCAAACGGCTTTTCGTGCAGCAGGCAGTACAGCCCGTGCTTGGAGGCGACCTTCTTCATAATTTCCATGGTCAGCTGGTTGCCGTCCGTGGCGACGTTTCCCGTGGTAAAGATCGGCGCCAATTCGTGCTGGGCCGGCGCCGCCTCATTATGTTTAGTCTTCGCCAAAATGCCCAGCTTCCACAATTCTTCATCCAGATCCTTCATATAGGCGGACACGCGGGGCTTGATCACACCGAAGTAGTGATCCTCCAGTTCCTGGCCCTTCGGCGGCTTTGCGCCAAACAGGGTACGGCCGGTATAGACCAGATCCTTGCGCTTTTTATACATCGCCTCATCGATCAGGAAATACTCCTGTTCCGGCCCGACCGTGGTATTGACGCGATTGGCCGGTGTCCCAAACAGATGTAGAATGCGCATCACCTGCTTATTCAGTGCATCCATGGAGCGCAAAAGTGGTGTCTTTTTATCCAGCGCCTCGCCCCCATACGAGCAGAAAGCGGTCGGGATGCAGAGCGTGCCGTCCTTGATAAATGCATCAGAGGTTGGGTCCCACGCCGTATAGCCGCGTGCCTCAAAGGTTGCACGCAGGCCGCCGGAGGGAAAACTGGAAGCATCCGGCTCTCCCTTGATGAGCTCTTTGCCCGAAAATTCCATGATGACTTTGCCGTTTTCCACCGGATAGATGAAACTGTCGTGCTTTTCCGCAGTGATTCCGGTCATCGGCTGGAACCAGTGCGTAAAATGGGTCACGCCCTTTTCAACAGCCCATTCTTTCATCGCGTTGGCGACAATGTTTGCTACCTGCGGGTCAAGGGGTTCCCCCTGTTCCCGGGTCCGTTTCAGGGCCTTATACGTATCCTTCGGCAACCTCTCCTTCATAACGCTCTCATTGAACACCATGCTGCCAAAAATTTCCGGGATCTTCCGAATGCTCATCAAAAGTCACTCCCTATTTTATTTCAAGCGATTCTACCAGCGCCTGCAAATGGACATGCAAGGAATCACAGGCGCGCCCTCTGTATAACAACAAAAAGCGCCGCAGGGCGATCCCCACAGCGCCTTCGCTATAGCTTTTTCATTATAGCCTAACCTTCGCCAAATGTCAACTGCTACTGGCAAAATTTGCGGGAGCTTTTGGCTTCCGTTCCAACAGTACTTTTTGATTTGTGCCAGTATTCCCCCAGCGAAAACTGCCCTGAAGAAACGCAATCTTCAGGGCAGTTGATAAACATTGGATTTCTTCGATTTATGTAGCGCTGCGGAGCCCTGCCGCCACCAGATTGGCATTGTGCTGCTCCAGTGTTTCTGCAAAATAGGAATTTCCCGCCGCAGAATGGCAGAAGTAATAATAATTGGTGCTAGCTGGGTTCAAAGCTGCCTGGATGGATTCAACGCTTGGGCTGCAAATTGGTCCAGCCGGCAAGCCCGTGATGTTATAGGTATTATAGGTGCTCTGGAACCCCGGCAACTGACTGGGTACATTGCCCTGCGCCCGGTATGGATAATACATTGTAGAATCCGCCTGCAAGCGATAGACATTGACCGTATTGCCGGATTTCAAACGGTTGACAAACACAGAGGCAACGTTGGCGCGGTCCGTTGCGGTGCTTTCGCGCTGCACAATAGAAGCCAGGGTCATCACCTGCTCCTTTGTGAGGCCGGCCGCATTCTGCCAATTGATATTGGCCGTCTTTGTTTGATAATTGTTCAACATCGTCTTCAGGACACTCTGGACATTCTGTCCCTTCCAGAAGTTGTATGTATCCGGATAGAGATATCCTTCCAACTTATAATACCGGCTGTCCGCGTTCGGGATGGATGCAATAAACGAATAGCTGTCAAACGCATTGCTGTTTGCCGCATCAAAGACGTCCTTCATGCTACACACGCCCGCGCGTTCCAACGCCTGTGCGGTTTCCCGCAGGGTAGAACCCTCTGGGATCCGCACGTCGATGGTGCCGGTCTCATCCCCTACTTTCACGGACATCATATTTTCCACATTGGCATAGCGCAGATAGATGGTCGCCAAACCATCCTTCAAACCGCTGATTTCATACAGATACCGGCCGCCGGCTTTCTTCACATACTTTCCAACCGCGACGTCCGGATTGGAGGATACCGCGTCCGGAGGCGTGCCACGGTCCGGCGTGACCGTCACCGCCAGATAATACTTCTGTGCGGTTGTATTCAGTTCGCAGCTGGCTGTATCCAAACGGATCACAGGGGTGGACGCGGAAACGGACACCGCCGCCTGTGCCGTCACTGGCACGTTTGCTACGACAGCCCCGCCCAAGCAACATGCACATAAGGCCAGCGCCACGCAGCGCTTGGCAAACCTTTTTAGAACATTCATTCAAACACTCCCTTTACCATCGTCCAATTGCTTCCTCTTTTCAGTATAATCACCCGTACAAGTTCCTGCAAGCCTTCGCCTGGAAACAAATTGTGAATTTTACGTTTTTTTGCCCTCAATACCCAATGCCCGTCCTACCACATTTGTTAGGCAGCCGAACAGAATATTTGCATAATAGGTCACTAAGCGCCACAGAAGGATGGCTGGAATGATCGTTGCACCGAAAAAGGGCCCGAAAAACAGGTAAAAGCTTCCTTCCGCTCCGCCAGAGGAACCCGGCAATGGGACAAAAGCAGACACCATGGTTACAAAGGTCTGCGCTGCTAACATTGTGAATACCGTTGCATCTGGGTTCAGAGGCAAATTAAAGCATCGATAGATAAAATAAGGGATCAAACCCGCCAATGTGATTTGGACGATTGTAAAAAAGATCGTTTTCACATAGACTTTGACAGATGTCCCCATGATTTTTGCACTGTCATGGAACATCTTCATCTGCCCGTGGATCTTCTTATATACGGCGACGGGATGGCGGCACAAACGGAACCGGTACAGATTCCGCAATAAAAACCGCAGGAAGCGGTCGGTCGATTTTTCGCTCAACATAAACAGCGTGACGCCAAGGATAAAGACGCCGTTTGTCACCAGGCCGATCACCGTGACAAAAGAAAAATTGCTGATTTTCCTTTGAAAATATCCCAGACGGAAAATCACCATCACCATGGCATAGACCACCATAAGCGCTTGATATACCAACGTTTTCATTGCGACAATGGAGCCGGCTTTTCCTGTATCCATCCCCATCTTACTCATGGAGTACATCTGCATCGGCTGCCCGCCTGTAGCAAAAGGCGTCAAGGCACTATAGAGCAGGCCGGTCATCGCAATGTGGAACGACTGTGAAAATTTCCACTTAGGGTATAAATGTTTACAAAAGACCCCCAACACATAGGTTTCCAACAGCCAGCCGCCAACCATCGCTCCCAGCGTAATCAGCAGCCATTCCCAGCGCATGCTGGAAACAAGATGTCCCAGTGCGGTAATACCGTCCGTTGTAAATAGGAAATAGAGCAGAACCCCCATCGAAATCACGATGGTGATGATCGCCACCAGATTTTTTTTCAAGACTCTTACAATTTTGTCCCCCATGGGATCGTCCTCCATTTTGAAACGCCTACAACCGGGCGCCGTTTATGCCCCCTAGGGCAAGTCCCTCTTATTCTATAACAGTTTTCAAAAATATACAAGTGAAAAGTGTCCAGTGGAAGAGCACCCGCTCCCGTCTCCCTGCATAGTATGCACATGGATAAGCTCCACACTCCCACGCCTTCTTACGCGGGATGCGATATCTTGATGCGAAAGGAGAGTTACTATGGCGAATGATATGAATGAACAGATGTGTGATCTCGCACAGCCAACGCCACTGCCTGCGGTAACCGTGCCAGCCATGGCTTACGTCCCATATCAACAGTTCAGCAACATCTATACCCCCGAACAGGGTTTTGACAACGGCACCATTTTCCCAGAACTGAATAAGCCGTTCTATGGAAGGAGGGGAGAACCCAGATGAACGAACAAGAAATGTTGATGCGCAAAATTTCTTCGCTGCGATTCTCCATGTGGGAACTGCACCTGTTCCTGGACTCCCATCCAAACAACTGCGACGCCGCCCGGAAATTGGAGGAGGCCCGCAAAAAAGCGGATGAACTCACAAAACAATACGAAGCTACCTATGGCCCTCTGCACGAAACCAGCTCCAATACCAGCCGCTGGGCTTGGATCACCGGACCCTGGCCATGGGAAACAGGAATGGAGGATGATGAATAATGTGGGTCTATGAGAAGCGACTGCAATATCCCGTTAAAATCAAAAATCCCAATCCTGCACTTGCAAAAATCATCATCACACAATACGGTGGACCAAATCGCTTTTTGCGATGCATGATTGCCGCTTTTGGGGAAAACTATCCCCGGAGGTGAATGAAATGCAAAACAAATACCCGGATCTATATAGCTTACTGGAAAGCGACGGGGAAGCCCGCCAGTATTTCGACACCCTGCCGGAGTATGTGCAGGAGTGCCTGCGAGACCGCGCAGGAGGCGTAAATTCGTTTGAAAGCCTCTGCGATGCAGTGGACAAGTATACGCGCGGCGACGACTGAGCTCGAAAAGGCGATTTCGCATGAGACGGTCTTTTGCAACATATGATTGCAAAAATAGCTATAACGAGAGGATGACCGCTCTATGAGTCAACAGTATCCCTTTTCAACAGAGCCTTTGCCATACGACTACCGCGCGTTGGAGCCGGAAATCGACGCGGAAACCCTGCATTTCCACCATGACAAGCACCTGCAAGCTTATGTCGATAACCTGAACAAGGCGTTGGCCGACTACCCGGCCTACCACAGCTGGAGCCTCGAAAAGCTGTTAAAACAGGGCGACGCCCTGCCAGAAGCGATTCGGGTTGCCGTACGAAACAACGCAGGCGGCGTGTACAATCATCAGCTGTATTTCCGCAGTATGGGGCCGGAAAAAAACACCCACCCTTCCGGGAAATTGGCAGAAGCGATCGACTGCTATTTTGGCTCCTATGACGCCTGGAAAGAAAAGATGAAAACTGCCGCTGTCACCCAGTTTGGGTCCGGTTGGGCATGGCTTGCAATGGATGGGCAAGGGCGGCTGCACGTCCTGAAAACCGCCAACCAGGATACGCCGCTGACCCTGCACATGTGCCCCCTTCTGCCTGTCGACGTCTGGGAGCACGCCTATTATTTGCAATACCAAAACCGCCGTCCGGAATACGTGGACCGTTGGTTTTCCCTGATCAATTGGAAACAGGTGGAAGAGCAGTTCGCGCAATGCAGCCGATGTTGAGCGCGCAAACGCGGAAAGGAGGCGCTGGTTCGTTGGAGGAATATACCGATTTGTATCAGCTTCTTTCCAAGGACTACGAAGCCAATCAGTATTACTCGCTTCTGCCCTACGATGTGAAGCAGGCTTTGGGGTACAAGGCGGATCATATCTTGAGTTTTGACGACCTGCATGAATTCGCCATGCACTGCCAAGAAGAGGAATGACAAAGGAGGCGAAATATGGCAAACAGCTTAGACGATCTCTTCGAGGAGGCGCCGGACGTTTTACAATATTTTCTGTCGTTGCCGCCCGATATGCAGGATGCCATCAGCCTGCGTTCCGAAGAGATCCGCTCGGTGGACGACTTGCAACAGTATGTAGAACTCCTACAGAACGGATAAACAAAAAGGGGGAGCTGCCGCATTCAATCCTGCGGCGCTTCCCCTTCTTTGATGGATAGGCCGGATAGAACCCTTTCCAGCGCCCGGAACAGGATCTCGTTCTCAGCCGGCTGACGCTCCATCTCCATCCAGGCTTTCCGCCCGGTCTCTACAAACTGTTCCCTCCCCTTCGGCGCTTTCTCCCTGCGGAACCGGTAAGAGTTGCGCCGCTCTTCTCCAAAATAAACATCCACGGTAAATTCATCGCGAACATGCATGAGCAATCCCCCTGTTTTTTATATTCACGCGGTGGTTCGTCCTATTCCGCATAATGAGCCTGTCCGCTCTCTACACATGTGGTAGGAGGAATCGCCATGAGAACCGCAGCAGCTTACATCCGCGTATCCACGGACGGCCAACTGGAATACAGCCCGGACAGCCAACTCAAAGTTATCCGGGATTATGCCCAAAAGCACGATTTTCTCTTGCCGGAAGCGTATATTTTCCGGGAAGAGGAGGGAATCAGCGGAAAGGAAGCCAAAAAGCGCCCCGCCTTTATGCGGATGATCGGAATTGCCAAGCAGAAACCTAAGCCCTTCGATTGCATCATCCTCTGGAAATTCAGCCGTTTTGCGCGCAGCCGCCGGGATAGCATTGTCTACAAAACCATGCTGCGCAAGCAGCTGGGCATCGACGTCGTTTCCGTGACCGAACAGCTGGGCGACGACAAGCTCTCCCTGCTGCTGGAAGCGGTGATCGAAGCGATGGACGAATATTACAGCATCAATCTGGCAGAAGAGGTCAAGCGCGGCATGCTGGAAAAGGTGAGCCGCGGGGAACCGGTCACCCCACCCCCTTTCGGCTATCGGATGCAGGAAAAACAATACATACCCGATCCCACTACCGCCCCCATTGTTCAGTGGATGTTCCGCCTATGCGCGCAGGGGGTTCCGTGCAACGAAATCGCCCGCCGGCTCAACGCCATGGGGATTCCCACCGCACGCGGGCAACGCTGGGAAACGCGCGCAGTCGCCTATCTCTTGCACAACCCCATCTATCTGGGGAAAATCCGCTGGAACCTCCATCCGGGGACAAAGCAATCGCCCCCCGCCGGGCCAGTCCTCTCGGATGGGATGCACCAAGCCCTAGTGGATCCCTCTCTATGGGAGGAATCCCAGCGGCAATTGAACCAAAAAGGATGCAGGCGGAACAAGCGTGCTCCTCAAACAGCTTATCCCCTGCGTGGCCTTGTATTTTGCTCCACCTGCGGCGCACCGTTGGTCAAAACCTCCCGCGATGCCCTGCAATGCAGCGCCTATGCCCACGGGCTTTGTTCTGTTTCCCACTACATTTCCATGCGGAAAATGGAAGAATGGATCTTATGCATCCTGGAAGCCGACCTCCCCCCACATACTTTCGAAAGGAACCCCTGCCCCCGCGCGGATTCTTCAAATCCATTTCAATTGCAACTTGAACAGGAACGGAAAAAGTTGGAGCGTCTCCGGGACGCCTATGAAGCTGGAGCCGAGTCCCTAGAGGAATACCAACGCGAAAAGGCGCGGTTACAGGCGCACCTCACCACTCTTTCTGCGGAAGCGCACCGCTGTCAGCCTTTACGGGAAGCTCCATTCGCAGTCAACATGCGTGCATTGCTGCGGGATGGCCAACTCCCGAACGAAGCCAAAAACCGTCTGCTGCACGCCATATTCGACCGCATTGTATACGATGCAGAACAAAACCACTTGACGGTCCACTATCGAATAGAGTAAAAACCATCTCCAACCGCGATGCGGTGGGCCGCATGGCGAGCTGGGCGCCTCTCTGCGCTATTTGAGCCAGAGATACAGCATGCCCTATCCGGAGCTGAAAGCCATATTGACCGATATAGGTACAGAAGGGTCACAATGGCGCTTTGCGCATCCAAAAATATTGCGGATATCTCTTCTTCCATCGATAAAATAACTTATCCAAAAGGTTATGTGAAAGATTCCGACTTTTTTCTCCCTTCTTGTTGCTACATTGGTAAAATTTAGGAAAGGAGGCTGTTTTCCTCCCCATTAAATTTTATCGCAATTTCACGAAACCTGGAATAGAAGGTGATTGGGTGTATTTCCCTGCAAAGAAGGCTGGCATTTTACAGCCACAAATACAGCATACATCCCGCAACCACAGCGCCTTGCATGGGACTGCCGAACATTCGAACCCGATCCAATCCGGTTCTTTTTGTCCATCCCTTGTATCCGCTGTTCTGAAGCGCCTGGTGGATATCCTATGTTCAACCGCGGGGCTGATTCTTTGCGCTCCACTTCTATTCCTGTGCAGCATCATTGTCCGTCTCGATTCTCCGGGACCGGCTTTCTATAGCCAAGAACGGGTCACGCGGAATGAAAAGGTATTCCGCATCTACAAATTCCGCACAATGATCCACCATGCGGAAGCCATTACAGGCGGCGTCCTCGCAAGCGCGGACGATCCCCGCATTACCAGGGTTGGGAAGGTTCTGCGAAACACACATTTGGACGAGCTCCCACAACTGCTCAATGTTTTAAAAGGGGACATGTCCCTTGTCGGCCCGCGGCCCGAACGCCCCATGTTTGTGGAAAAGTACAAGGCGGAGGTGGCTCAATACGAACAGCGCTTTCTCGTGCGGGCTGGGCTTACCGGTACGGCGCAGGTGTACGGCCACTACTACACCGAGATTTCCGAAAAAACAGCTTACGACCTTTGGTATATCAAGCATTTTTCCCTGTGGCAGGACATCAAATTGATGTTTTTGACGGTCAAAGTCCTTTTTGAAGGGAAGCCGCTCCAAAGGGCATTGGAGAAACCGGCGCATTCTTCGCCGAAACTCCCCAACCCTCCCATCGCGAAATGAGGGACCCTATGAAACGATTCTGCCGCTACATCCGCTATGCCGGGATGCTTTTCCGATACGCCTTAGCGCTGCTCATTGGAATATTTGCCCGTCATACACCCGCATACAGGGATCTCTGGCTCTTCGCAGAGCGCGGATATGACGCCCAGGACAACGCATTTTTTCTCTTTCAATTTGTCCGGCAGAAGCATCCGGAGATCCATGCCGCCTATCTGATCGGCCGTGAATGCCCGGACTATGGAAACATTATTCGGTTGGGAAAGGCAATCGAGCCGGGCAGCTTTTCGCATTATCTGGCATTTGCCTGCGCAAAGGTAAAAATCAGCACCCACATCATGGGCTATTCTCCCCATATGTATCTGTTTACAAAGCTGGATTCCCACAGGCTGGTGCCCGGCCGCAAAGTGTTCCTTCAACACGGAATCCTTTTCAACCACATTCCAACGCTGTACTATCCCCGTATCCGCGTGAACCTGTTTGTTTGCAGCGCAGAGCGGGAATATCAAGCGATTTTAGACCACTACGGGCATCCCCAGGGCGTTGTGCAGCCGATCGGCCTGTGCCGCTACGACCATCTATTTCAGGAACACACGGAGAAGCGGCAGATTCTCATCCTCCCCACCTGGCGCGCTGCCCTGCGGGATTGCAGCCGGGAGGCCTTTCAAACCAGCGCATACTTCCATTTTTTCGATTCCCTCCTGCATCATCCACAGATGGCTGAATTGCTGGAGCAGTATCACTATACGCTGCTCGTCCAGCTTCATCCGGAAATGCAGCGTTTTGCCGCTTGCTTTTCCAGCGTCCATCCCCGCATAAAAATCAACCATTTCAACACACAGAACATCCAACAGCTTCTGCTGGAATCCAAACTCCTTATCACGGATTATTCCAGCATCTTCTTCGACTTTGCCTACCTGGGAAAGCCACTCGCTTATTACGCCTTCGATGAGGCGTATTTTTTCGCCACCCATTACCAGCGCGGTTATTTCGATCTCGAGGAGAATGGTTTCGGCCCGGTCTGCCGAAATCCCGATGAAGTCCTGCAATTTATCAAGGAGCGCTTGGCGGACAACATGCGGGTTCCCGCCCTCTATCGAGCGCGCGCCAAAGGGTTCTTTCCACCCCGCCGCACCGACCACTGTTCCCGCACCGTTTCTGCCATCCGTGCGCTTCTGTAGAGATCTTTCCAACAATTGCAGGGTGTTGGTTTTTAAGTCCGGCCAAAGGAGGGAAATCCATGGGGCCGCTGGTCAGCATAGGCGTTGCCGTCTACAACGTCCGGGAATATCTGTGCGCCTGCCTCGGCAGCGTGTGCAAGCAGGCGTCGGAGGAAATCGAAATCCTCCTGGTGGACGACGGTTCCAGTGACGGGTCCGGAGCGGTCTGCGATGCATACGCGGGGCAAAGCCCATTTGTCCGCGCCATCCATTTTCCGGAAAACCGGGGCATTTGCGAAGTGCGCAATACCATTCTCCGGGAAGCTGCGGGCCGGTGGGTGTTCTTTGTCGATGGAGACGACGAACTGCCGGATTGGTTTTCGGAGGTCGCACGGTCTTTGCCAGAGCACCTTTATGACGTTATCTTCTTCCGATATGCCGGGTACGAACATGGGAAACCCCAACCCGTTCCCCGCGGGGAAAATCGCATCGTGGACCTTTCCCCAAAGGTATTGGAAACCTATTGCATCTCCTGCGTGTCCGGCGCCCCTTGCCAGTTGCCGGACACACGCCTCCGGCAGGTGCGCCATACCTCTGTTTGGGCAAAGGCCTACCGGCGGGATTTTTTGTTGGAACAGCAGTTGTGGTTTCCGGAGCGCCAGCAGAAGTCGCAGGACGTCCTATTCAACACCCTGGTTTACCACGCCTGCCGGTCCGCCGCATATATTCCCACAGTGATGTATTACTACCGGACGCATCCGAACTCTATCTGCAACCGGTATCACCCCGACTTCCTTCCCGGAATGGAACTCCTGATGCAGCGTAATCTCGCGCATATCGATGCCTTCTTCCCGGGGAGGGCGGATGTTTTGGATGCCTTTTACCGCTACCGCGTGATTGGAATTCTGTTGGACGCCATGCGGCTCCATATCTTCCATCCGGACAATCCCCTGCCTTTGCGCCAACGCCGGGCAGCCTTTCAAGCACTTCTAAAACAGCCACTCTTCGCCTATAGCCTTGCACATCTGAACTTGGACGACTACTGGCTCGAACGGCAATTCCTCTTAAACTGCGCGCGGAAAAGGCGGTTTGCCCTTCTAAACTTTGCCTACCGGCACCCCTGGGTCCTTCGGGTATACGGCGGCACTATGCATCGGAAGGACCTTTTGAAGGACCGGTTTTTATGGAGGCGGTTTCAACGAAACAGGTGAGCATCATTGTCCCTGTCTACAACATGGAGGCGTTTGTCGCTTCCGGTGTCCAATGCCTGAAGGAGCAGACCTATCCAAACATCGAGCTGATTTTGATCGACGATGGTTCGACCGACGGCAGCGGCGCGGCCTGTGAACGCGAAGCAGGCCGGGACAGCCGCATCCGCGTTTACCACACCGTCAACCGGGGAGCAGGCCCCGCCCGCAATTTGGGAATGGACCTGGCCCGGGGCGATTATTTCCACTTTTTCGATATAGACGATTATCTTGTTCCAAACGCGATTTCCCTGCTTGTAAAAGCAGCGGAGGAAACCGGCGCCGATCTGGTGGTCGGCGGATTCGCCGTGGACGACCACAACAAAAACCAACGCGTGATCCCAAAGGCGGACCACCTCTACCGAACTGGTGAACAGGTGCGCAACGATTTTTACCCGCACATGTTCATGTTCGGGGAACAGGGGATCTTTCAATCCGCATGCTTTAAACTGTTCCGCGCGGAAACGGTGCGGAAGCACGGCGTGCGGTTTCCCGACCTTCGCCGCAATCAGGATGAAGTCTTCCTTGCGGAATATGCCGCCGTCATGAAGGACGTCTATTTCATCCCCGATATTTTATACCGCTATTTTGCCAACGACCACGCGCGGCTTTTTCAAAAGGTGACGTATGATTACTTTCCAATCATCCAGCGCTCTTCCCGCCGGATCATCGAGTTGGTACTCGGTTGGAACCCAGAAAACCAGCGTGTACGCGAAAAACTCTTCCAGGATTACTACTATAAAACCTTCCAGAGCATTTGGTTTCTCTTTAACCCCCATGGAAAGCGCTCGCACCGGCAGCGGTACGCCCGGATGAAAGAAATCGTGCAGGCCTTTCTGGACGATCTTCCCACCCGGGATTTCGGCGAAACCTCCGCTGTTTACCGGTATATGTGTAAAAAGCAGTATGGAAGGCTCTATTTGCGGATGTGGTATTTCACCTGGAAACACCGAAACGACTGAACACGGAGGGACAGCATGCGGACACAAGCGACCATTCGGAACGCGCTCTGGGGAATTTTGCAGCAGGCCGTCCTCTGCGTGTTGGGGCTTTTGTCCCGCAGGGTGATGCTTCAGACCATCGGCGTCAGCGGCGTTGGGCTCAACGGCCTGTTGACCAACGTCCTTTCCCTGCTCTCTCTTACAGAGATGGGCGTCGGTTCCGTGATCATCTACCACATGTACGCACCGCTGGCCAACGGGGATTGGGAAAAAATCTGCCGCTTGATGCAGTTTTATCGGAACGTCTACCGGAGGATCGCCTTGGCAATGACGGGTGCGGGCTTGTTACTGGTTCCGTTTCTTCCGTATCTAGTGAGAGGCGTACACTACAGCCACTCCTATGTAACGGCGGTGTTTCTGCTCTTTTTGGCGCAGACCGCGTCGTCCTATCTCTTCTCGTACAAGCGGTCCCTTCTTTCCGCCGATCAAAAGCAATATGTCATTACCATTGTAGATCTGGTCTTTCGGATCGTTTCCGTGATTGGCGGCATTGCCGTGCTGCTTCTAACCCGTGAACTGCTTTGTTACCTGTTCTTCCTTTTGATCACCGGCATTTTGAATAACCTCGCTCTTTCGCGGCGGGTGGACCGGCTGTATCCCGAACTTCTCCGCTCCCGCGCGCAGCTTCCTAGAGAACGCCGGAAAAAGATTTTCCGCAATGTGCGCGACCTGTTTATTGGGAAGCTCTCGTGGACCATCACCAGCTCAACGGATAACCTCCTGATCTCCGCACTGGTAGGCACCATCCAGGTGGGGCTCTATTCCAACTACACCATTGTTCTCAATACGCTGACCAATGTGGTCAACCAGCTCTCCGCGGCGATGAGCGGCAGCATCGGGAATTTACTGGCCACCGGGTCAAAAGCACATGTGGATGTTGTGCTGCGGCGGTTGCTATTTCTGATGTATGGGATTGCGTCGTTTTGCTGCACCTGCCTCCTTTGCCTTCTGGACCCATTCATCACGCTTGTATTCGGCAATGAGATGGTGCTGGATTTCCCTGTAGTATGCGTCTGTGTACTCAACTTTTTCTTGGCGACCATGCGCATCCCTGTCTGGAACATGCTCAGCGCCTCCGGTCTGTTCAAACGGGACAAATACATCTCGATCGCCGGTTCCACTGTCAATTTGGTGGTCTCCTTCGTTCTGGGAAAGGAAATCGGTATGTTGGGCATTTTGATCGGGACAACCTGTACATATGCCATCCAGTTTGTCTTAAAAATTCTTTTGTTCTATCGATGTTTCCTTCACAGGCCATACGGCAAACTCTTTCTGCAATTGGGACTCTATCTGGCGCTCACCCTGGCATTGACCGGCTGTGCCTATGGGCTTTGTAGCTGGATCGCCACCGGCGTTGCAATCGCTGACTTTGTGCTCAAGGGATTCCTTGCCGCTGGCTTTTCCCTGGGAAGCAATTTTCTCCTATTCTGCCGGACCGATTCCTTTCGCGCCCTGCGGCAGGTCTTCTACGATTCAAGGAACCGCTACAAATCCAACAAATCCCGAGCAACCGGCGAAAAAGGAGGAATGGCCTGAACATGCAAATGGAACCTCTCTACCAAACGGGAAAAGACGTTCAAAAGGAGGCTGAGACCATTCATGCAGACGCTTGGCTGGTCGGCCTTTATTATCTCTGCCTTCCACTCACCTTTATCACGCTGCTTCCCGGCATGTCCGCTTTGAAGGCCGTTACATTTCCCATCGCCGGTTTTCTGGCGCTGTACCGGCTTCTGCCCCAAAGCCGCAAAATATGCCTGAACAGTGTGCACCTGTTCTACACATTGCAGCTCCTGTTTATGGCGGGAACCCTTCTCTTCTACCGGGGACCGGAGAGTGCCACCGTCGTCAAAGACGTTTCGCTTGCACTGCTTGTCACCCTGTTGGCGACGTGCCGCGTTTACAACCAGGCAGAACGCCGTCTCTTCTCCCGGATCTGGCTGTTGGTGGGGCTGATCTGTATGCTCCTTTGCCTGTTCAGCAAGAAGGCCATCGACGGCGGCCGGACTGTCATCGTGGTACTTGGCTCCGAAGAGGACCCAAATTTTTTCTGTATGTACTTCATCTTTCCCGTGCTGTTTGCTTTGGAATCGTTGACCCGGAAAACCAAATTCCGGTTTTTAACCGTTCCCTATTTGATTCTGGTGTTCTATGCCATTCTCCGCACCGGCTCCCGCGGCGGACTCGCCGCGATCTTGGCCGGAGTGTTGGCGTTTATTTTTCTCGCTATACGCAGTCCCAAGGCAAGACTCTCCGCACTGTTGCTATTGCTTCTGGTCGCGCTGGTCATTCTTTTTATTGTGTTGCCCCTTCTCCCCGAGGCTGTACGGCAGCGCTATAGTCCCGCGCAAATCTGGGAGGATCAAGGCAGCGGACGGTTCCCCATCTGGTCCTATCTGCTCACCCAGGTGTGTTCCGACGCCTCTTCCCTGATACATGGTTTCGGCATCTGCTCAACCATCCCGCACATGACGGCCGCCGGATTCCAAAATACCTATGCGCACAACCAATGGATTCAAACCTTGTTCGATCAAGGGTTGATCGGCCTGTTCTTGTACGCCGCTTTGATGGGGGCGTGTTTTTTTCGCAATCTTCGCAGGAATCCACTATTTTCCTGCGGATTGGTCGCCGTATGGGGCTTTTCTCTGTCCCTGAGTCTTTACACGCATAAGCAGTATTTGAATGTCTTTATGATGTGCGCCATGAGCTTTACCCCGCCGGAAGAAACCGATTGCCAGCAAACCGGAGCATCGTTGCCCCAACGTTCCCCTCCACTAGATGGAGAAGTCCTTCGAAGGGAGGAAGAGGATTGAAAAAAGTATCCATCATCGTCCCGGTCTATAACGGGGAAGCCACCATCGCCCGGTGCCTAGACAGCTTATTGACGCAAACCTATCCCTGTTTGGAAATTCTTGTGATTGACGACGGTTCCTCCGACAGGACCAGATCGGTATTGGAACCGTACCGCGGACGGATTCACCTTCTTTGCCAAACGCACAGCGGCGTAGCTGCTGCCCGGAACATGGGCCTGCAACGGGCGGCCGGCGACTTTCTCCTCTTCGTGGATGCAGACGATTTTCTCGGGTGCGATTGTGTGGAACGCGTTGTCCAAAAGCAGCGGGAGAGCGGCGCGGACCTTGTCCGCTTTTCTTACCAGCTGGTCTATCCGGACGGGCGCATCCAGGAACCGATCGACTCATTCACGGAGGAAGTTTTCCTGCCAAAGGCTGCGTTTACAGAGCAAATTTATCCGTACTTTCTCTCGTCCATCCGCTTTAACGCGGTCTGGGCCACCCTGTATCCGCGTGAACTGCTCGCCGGCTTGACCTTCCCCACCGGCATGAAGACAGCGGAGGACGCCGCCTTCTCCCTGGAAGTCTATACCCGGGCGCAGAGTGTATTGTTGAGCATGGACGCCGTCTATTTTTATGTCCAAACGCCAACTGGGTTGACCCGGCGCGGCCTGGGGTTGCTCGACAAATACCGGGCGAATCTACAGCTCTCGGGCTATCTCCTGGAAAAGCTGCGCGTCTGGGGAATGGATTCCTTTCCAAACCGGTTGAAAACGTATCTTCGCCCGCTGATGCTCACCATTCATAAGCTTCGGCGGCTGTTGCAAGAATAAAGGAGGTTTCCATGCGGTTACAAGTTCTCATCGCCACACAGGGACAAAGCGGCCATCGCCTGCTGGACCAAATGCAAATCCGCAGCGACGCCATCATCGGAAATCAATGCGGCCGATACGAGGTGGAAACATTCTCTTTCCACGGGTATGACGTCCAGATTTATTCCTACCGGGAACGAGGGGTGGGCTTAAACCGGAACCACATCTGGATGCGCGCCGATGCGGATATTTGCCTGTTTGCGGATGACGATGTCCGCTATGATGACCACTATGCGGAAAAAATTCTCACGGAATTCTCCAAACACCCGGAGGCGGACGTCCTCCTTTTTAATTTTCACTGCAAAAATAAGACGCGCGAGGAGTATATCATCCCGAAATGGAAACGGGTCCGCTGGTACAACTCGCTCCGCTATGGGACCTATCGGATCGCGGTCCGTACCGAGCGCGTCCGCCGCGCCAACATCGCTTTCTCTCTTCTGTTTGGCGGTGGCGCCCGTTATGGCTCCGGGGAGGACTGCATCTTTTTGCACGACTGTCTCCGGCATGGCCTCAAAATTTATGCATGCCCCATCTTTTTAGGCGAAGTTTCCCACCAGGATTCCACCTGGTTTCACGGATATACACAAAAATTCTTTCACGACAAAGGCGCCTTGTTCGCCCATCTTTTCCCGCGGTTGGCAAAACCGTTCTGCCTGGCCTTTTTGATCCGGCATCCCTCCTTCCGGACCGATGGCCTTCCTTTTTGGAAGGCATATCATGCCATGAAGGGCGGCATACAGGAATATCTTGGAAAGTACTCTGAGGGGGTCCCATGTGAAAAAACGGCTGATCTTCGTCAACAATAACCTACATAGCGGCGGCATTCAAAAAAGCCTTTTGAGCCTGCTCTCCCACATCAAAGGCCAATATGCGGTCACACTGCTGCTCATGAGCGATACCGGCGAATACAAAGCGCAGCTCCCAAAGGGAATTCAAGTCTTGCACTGCTCCCCAATATTGCGTATACTTGGTATGAGTCAAAAAGAGCTGTGGCGGGAAAACCGCCTGCTCTTTTGCATCCGTTCCCTTTTTGCCGCTCTATGCAGGATCACTGGCAATTCGCTTCTTCTGCGAATTTTATCCCATGCCCAAAAACGGCTGGGGCCCTATGACGTCGCCATCTCCTGCATGCACAGCGAACCGCCGCGGGTGTTCTACGGAGGGACAAATGAAATCGTATTGTATCGCATCCGGGCAGCCAAAAAGATTGCGATGGTGCATGCCGATGTCCTGCACAACGGAAGCTGCACCGCGGCCACGGGGAAACTCTATGGACAATTCGATCAAATCATCGCCTGTTCCAAGGGGTGCCGGGAACAATTTGTCAAGGCCTTTCCAGACTTGCGGGACCGGGTTTCTGTTGTATCAAATTTTCATCGCTTTCACGAGATCCGGGCTTTGGCCTCCCAGAACCCCGTCGCCTATCCGCGCGATCAAATCCATGTCATCACTGTGGCGCGGCTGAGCAAGGAAAAAGGGATTGAACGGGCGCTGGATGCTGTCCGTGCCTGTGTGGATGCAGGCATTCCCATCCAATATCACATTGTTGGCGATGGCGCTGGGCGGCAAGCCCTTCAAAAGCGGGCGGCACAGCTTGGACTTGCCGGCCGGGTCACGTTTTACGGCATGCAGCAAAATCCCTACCGGTTTATGAAGCAGGCGGATCTCTTTTTACTCCCCTCCTACCATGAAGCCGCGCCCCTCGTCTTTACCGAGGCAAAATGCTTGGGCGTGCCCATCCTCGCCACAAGGACGGCCTCCGTGCAGGAGATGATCCTAGACGATCGGGCGGGATGGGTCTGCGAGAACACCACAGCGGCGATCGTCCATAGTTTGCAGGAGATCTGCTTCCATCGTGAAGCGCTTCAGGAAAAGCGGGAAGGACTCTCCCTCAAAACGTACCACAACGGGGAGGCCATACGGCAGTGGAACGCCGTAATGAAGGAACAGGAAATCTGAAAGGCGGGATACCATGAAAATAGCAGTTGCCGGAACCGGCTACGTCGGCTTAGTGACCGGCGTTTGTCTGGCGGAACACGGCCACTTTGTCACATGCGTCGATGTGGACGAAGCGAAGGTCGCATTGATGCAGCAGGGCGTTTCCCCCATCTATGAGGAAGGGCTCTCGGAGCTAATGAACAAGAACCGCGACCGGCTTACGTATACAACGGACTATAAGGCTGCCTACGCGGATAAGGACGTCATTATCATCGGCGTGGGAACCCCAGAAAAAAAGGACGGCAGCGCCAATCTCTCTTATGTCTACGCAGTTGCGGAACAGATCGCCCACAGCGTCACGCGGGACTGCGTTGTCGTAGTAAAATCGACTGTCCCCATCGGGACAAACGACAAGGTGGAAGCGCTGTTAAATGCCAAAAGCGACCCATCCATACACATCCATGTGGCCTCTAACCCGGAATTTTTGGCCCAGGGGACCGCAGTACGGGACACCTTGCACGCCTCCCGTATTGTCATCGGCGTGGAGGAACCGGAAACCGGCGAGCTTTTGAAAGCCATGTATCAAGAATTTGATGCCCCGATTCTCGTAACAAATCGAAAAAGCGCGGAGATGATTAAATACGCCTCCAACGATTTTCTGGCCTTGAAAATCTCCTATGTCAATGAAATCGCCCTGCTCTGCGAGCTGGTGGGTGCGGACATCGACGACGTCACGCGCGGGATGGGTTACGATTCCCGCATCGGGAACAAATTTTTGCAGGCGGGTATCGGGTACGGCGGCAGTTGTTTTCCAAAGGACACCAAAGCGCTGCACTGGCTCGCCAATTTCCACGATTATGAGATCAAGACCATCAAGGCAGCCATCGAGGTCAACGAAAACCAGAAACTCAAGCCGATCAAGATCGCCCGCAAGTACTTCGACAGTTTGGAAGGGCTGACGATCGCTGTTTTGGGCCTCACGTTCAAGCCTGGCACCGACGATCTGCGGGAAGCGCCCTCCCTGGTCAATATCCCCATCATGCTGGACGACGGGGCGCATGTCAAAGCGTGGGACCCCGTCGGCATGGAGAACTTCAAGAAGCGCGCATTGGGCGACATCACATACTGTGACTCCATTGAAAGTACCCTGGACGGCGCAGATGTATGCTTTATTTTCACCGAATGGCCGGAGATTAAAAATTTGGATGTCTCGCTCTTTTCGAAGGAAATGCGCCAAGCGATTATTATCGACGGGCGCAACTGCTATGCGCTCGCACGCATGGAGCAGGAACCGGTGATTTATCACAGCATTGGCCGCAGGACGATTTTCAATCTAAACCGTGGATGAAACGCCGGATAGCGTTTTTCAAATACAGGTAAAAATGGCGCTGGAATTTTCCGGCGCCATTTTCTTGTGATAATAAGGGATCTTTTGTCCTCTCCAATAAGTCTCAAATTGCTTTTCTATCCCCTTAATCTACGTTCCGCTTTCATAAAACTATTCACAATTGCACAAAGGAGGCCCGTAAGGCTTTCCCGCGACACGTTTTCTTCTGATTCTATTAAAAGATGCCGTCTTTCTTTACAGAGCATTTAGGAATCATTTTTTGTACAACATCCGATGCCTTTAGGGTTCTCCAATACATACGTCCATGTTGTGGGCAATCCTTTCAAATGCACCTCCACGCGCCGGCCCGGGTAGGCGATAAGATGGTCAAGCAGATAGCCATAGAAACTGTCCGAAGCAGTTTTCCCGCTTACAATCTCCCCTATTCTGTGGCGGATGTCGCGTTCCAATACGGTTCTATCAATGCCACTGCCCTCTTTTTCTTTGGAATCCACAATTCTTTCGGTCAGCTCCACCATACGGCGATCGTATTCGGCGTTCATCAATTTCATATCATCTTCGGAGATGCTCTTTGTAAAGAAAGCGTCCAGCACCCCTTTCTTTTTTTCTTTCAGTTGTGTTCGCTCTTTTTCTAATTTCTCGATGGCTCTGTGATCGCTGCTTTGAGAATCCTGGATCGCCTCCAACACAATTCGGGTGATGTCATCGATTACCATATCGTTGTCGATCTGCAACGTGCTCACCGATCGGCGTACCATCTCCATCCCCACTTCATCCCGAATTTGATACCCCACATCGCACCCTGCCAAATGCCCCACCGGATCCAGATGCCGTTTGCCCTCCGCAACAGCGGTGCCGCACCGCCACGCCTTATATCTGCTCCCGTCTTTCCGCTCCCGAGTGCGTGAAACAAAGCTTTTTCCGCATACACTGCACTGAATCTTACCGGATAGCGGATAGCGGTTCCCATGGCCGGTGCCGGTGTTTCCATTCAGATTTCGGCGGGCAATCTCCCGCTGGGCCTCTTCCCACAGTTCCCGGCCAATGATCGGCTCATGGTGATCCTGGATCAATACAAATGTTTCTTCGCCGTGGTTGTACTTTTTTTGATGGGTTAAATAGTCTGGAGTAAAGGTTTTTTTCTGCTTCAGGTCTCCGCAGTATTTCTCATTTCGTAAAATTTTTAGAATGACGGTGTTCCGCCAGTTGGGACTGCCCGTGAGGGTTTTGTAACCCGATTCTCGCAATTCACGGGCGATGACGGTGGTTCCCTTTCCTTCATGGACGTATTTATGGAAAATCAGCCGGACGATTTCCGCGCCTTGGGGATTGACGGTCATTTTTCCATCCCTCACATCATATCCCAACAGCGAGCGGCCAAACACCACGCCCTGTTCCATGCGCCGGGTCTGTCCCCATTTGACGCGGGAACTGGTGGAACGGCTCTCCTCTTGTGCCATTGTGGATTTAATTGCCAGGAGCAATTCCGATTCCTCTTTCAAGGTGTTGATCTGGTCGTTTAAAAAGAAAACCCCCACCCCCCGCTGCTTCAACTGCCGGGTATAGTAGATGCTGTCCAGTGTATTGCGGGCAAAGCGGGAAATCTCCTTGGTAATCACCAAGTCAAAACGGCCCAAAAGGGCGTCGTGGATCATCCGGTTAAAGGCGGTCCGCTTTTTCGTACTCGTCCCTGTGATCCCCTCGTCTGCGTAAACTTCATACAGTTCCCAATTCGGTTGCCGGTCGATATATTCGCGGAAAAATTTCTGCTGGCTCTCAAAGGAGTTTATCTGATCGTCCTTGTCTGTTGAAACACGGCAATATACAGCGACCTTCATCGTTGGTTTTCCTTCTTGGCGTTCTTTTCTGCCACCGTCCGATGCTCCACATAGGAATCCACATATTTCCATTCTGCTTCCGGACCAACCAGGAACAGGGTGTTTTCATCTGATCCAATGGAATGTGCGAGCTTCTCTAGGCAAAGTTGCACTTGCATGTCATTCAAAAAGTTCCGTTCTCTCAGGGAAAGCAAAACCGCCTTCCGATACAGCAGATCGAATTCTGGTGTGGTTTTTTTGTCGTCTTCCATCTTCTCCGTACATTCCAAAAAAATCGCTCTATCCTTCATTATCTGACCTCCCCTCATAAATGTTTATGAGGGAAGATGGATTGCCTTGCCTGTCCGCCGGTTTCTTTTTGGGACAGAACCGTTCCGTATCAGATGAAGATATAAACACGGCAGCGGTTCTTATTTTATAATCTCCCATATCCGTGCCCCTCTCGCCTGTAACCTTCATGTGGGGCCAAGTTTTCTTTTTTGTGTGCCACTGTGACTCTCCAATAGGTACCGAAGAACTGGCACACTTAGAGATGGTCAGCACCATTGTCTATCAGCTAACGCGCGGCCTGACCACCGAACAGATCAAAAAAGCCGGATTCGATACGTATTTTGTCGACCACACGACGGGCGTCTATCCCCAGGCGGCAAGCGGCGAAGCATTCTCCGCCAATACACTTGCCGTGACAGGGGATGTCCTAGCAGATCTCCACGAAGATTTGAGCGCCGAACAGAAAGCACGCTTGACGTACGATAACATCCTTCGGTATGCGGATGACCCGGATGTCCGTGATCCGATTAAGTTCCTGCGCGCCCGCGAAATTGTCCATTATCAGCGCTTCGGAGAGGGATTGCGCATTGCAACCGACAATTTGAATTCGAAAAACTTCTATGCCTTTAACCCCTCGTTCGATAAGAAATAAATGTGGGCATATTGTGGAAGGGTGTGTGTTCGATACGGGCAGCACCGTCGAAGGATGCAGGACGTCTATTTCCCCGATGGGCTGAAACCCTTCGGGGTTTTCTTTTGAATCTTCTCCATTCTTCCCCCACATAAAACAATCTATTAAACAGGAAGACCATCGGCGTTTACATGCGATAAAAGGGAAAATCTTCAAAACAAGGCTTCAGCACTCTTAATCCCATACATTCCTCCTACATTTGTAAGTATAAACGTTTTTGGATCATCCAAAAAGCCTCCGATCTTTCGATTCTAAGACCGGAGGCTTCTCATTTTAATGCTTAAATTGCGCATTTTAACAGTTTCCTTCATAGACATACTCCAGATACTTTCTAGCCACATCTGCCAGACGATATACCGTGGAGACCGGTGTAGCCAAACAGTCCTGCATACGATACTGCGGAAAAAAGCGCGTAATATGCAGCGGGATTTTGCAATCCACACTGCTAAGCCACGAGGAAAGCTCTCTGATTTCCTCTTCCGTATCGGTTCTTTGCGGGACAATCAAGGTCGTAATTTCCACATGCCCCTGGGCCGCTGCTGATACAATGTTCCGCTTTACAACTTCCAAGTCTCCACAAAGCTGTCCGTAAGAAGCATTTTTGAAACCCTTTAAATCAATGTTCCAAGCATCAATCCAAGGGAGCAATTTTTGAAAGGCTTCCTCCGCAATGCAGCCATTGGTGACAACGACATTTTTTAGCTGCTTTTCCTTCGCAAGCATTGCACAATCACGGACATACTCATAGCCAATCAGAGGTTCGTTGTACGTATAAGCGATTCCAATGTTGCCATCGGGAATTCGCTCTAACGCACACGCTACCAGTTCTTCCGGAGAGATATAACAGGAAACAGCCTGCACTTCGTTCGCCATAGAAATGGTATGATTCTGGCAGTACGGGCACCGCAGGTTGCAGCCAAAGCTTCCCACGGATAGAATATTTTTTCCAGCATAAAAATGCCGCAACGGTTTTTTCTCAATAGGATCCAGTGCAAGCGCCGTAACCTTTCCATAATTGATGGATATAATCCGTCCGTCCTGATTTTGGCGCGCCCTGCAAAAACCGGTTTGCCCTTCTTCGAGCTCACAGCGGTGCGGACAAAGTTCACATGTCTTTTTCATCTGTGCCGGGTCACCTCGAAGCGTTCGATCGTATACTCCTCCGAAGGATGAATCCCTGCTTTCTTGAGGGCAATGGAAATCTGCTGTTCCGGCGTGTTGACTCCGTCCAGATTTGGCAACAGCAGGCCACGCTTCCAACCTTTGGAAACGATCACTCCATATCGTTTTGCATCCAGTTCCGCAACGGATGCCACTCGTTCTGGCTTTCCAAGCACATCCACACTGTACAGCAGTTGGCCCAGTTCCTCTTTGGCCACCGAATGGAACCGTGGATCGTGTGTGCCTGCGGAAATCGCATTTTCGATGATCTCGTCCGCAACACACACCGTTTCCGGTTCAATGGTTCCGATGCAGCCGCGCAGTTGGCCATCCTTTTTCAGGGAAACAAACACCCCCGCCTCCTGTGAACACATCTCCGCAGGCGCTTCCAGCGGCCGCTTGATTCGTTCTCCCGTCTGGACATATGTTTCCAGCGCCTTCCTCGCAAGGCGGACATAGGCATCTTCCTTCTGCTTTGCCTGGTCTAGGAAGGCCCGCTGCCTTTTTTCGTATTGCTCCCCAAAGCGGCGGCTTCCGTCCTCCCCTGCAACCCAAAAAGAAGCGACGCCATATCCAACGCCAAAGGTGCCTTCATAGGAGAGCAGCTCCGATTTGACCGCTTTTCCATCCAGCGCTCCCGCCATCACCTGAAACGAACGCAAACCACACTCCGCCGCCGTTTCACAGAAAGCTTCATCGAATTCCAGGAAACGCAAAAAGTCTCCCCGCATCATCGCATTTGTGACCTGTGCATCAAATTCCGGTCCTTCCGGTGTATATCCATAGGGGCCATCTTCTTTCAACCGGTGGGATAGATCCCCGCTGGCGATAAACACCACACGCCGGTCGAGGGATTCCGCTGCCTGCGCGATACATTTGCCAAGCCGGTAATGATCCAGCGGCGATAAACCGGAAAGCCCGATGCGCACCAATCGGTAATCGGTATAACACATATTCAAAAAATAGAGGGGAATCAGCGTCCCATGATCCAACGCCCTTTTGCGTTCTCCCATTGTCCCCGCAGGCAGGTTGTGTTTCTTCGCTTGGCCGGAGAGCTCCTGCACAAATTCTGTATCGTACTCCACACCGATTTCGACATCCGGCGCACCGAATTGGCGCATATCTCCCCACGCGCTTTCTCCGGGAGAAATGTGAAAATAATCGGCATACATGACCGAATGCGGAGAAGTCAGCACAATAGTCTCCGGCTTGAAGTCCGTAATGCACTGGGCAACTTTCCGGTAGGCATCAATAGTTTTTTGAATGTCCTTTTCCTCTCCTTTTCCGACCCCCGGGAGAATAATCGGCGGATGGGGAACAATAAAGGCGCCAACAATGGACATCTACACACACCTCTCTTTATATGGTGCAAACAACCCTCGTTTTCCGATTAGATTCCGCTCAAATATTCTTCCGCCATATGGGAAGCTACCGCTCCGTCGGCCACCGCCGTAACCACCTGCCGCAAAACTTTTTGACGGACGTCACCCGCCGCAAATACACCGGGCAAATTCGTCTCCGTTGTCTCTCCTGCATCAATATATCCATTTGGCGTAAGCTTCACCGCGTCTGCTACAAGCGCTGTATTGGGGATATTTCCAACTGCAACAAAAATACCATCGCAAGCAATTTCGCGTGTTTCGCCGGTCTTTTTATTTTTCACACGAACCCCGGTCACGTTTCCGTCCGCCAAAATTGCTTCCACTACAGAATCCCAAACAAATTCTACATTCTCGCAGGCCTCAAGCGGCTTTAGATATGCCTTCGATGCGCGCAATGTATCCCGGCGATGCACCAAATAAATTTTCTTACATATCTTAGATAGAAAAACCGTATCCGCAGCAGCGGTATCCCCGCCGCCAACCACAACGACTGTTTTTTCTTTGTAAAACATACCGTCACAGGTGGCGCAGTACGAGACTCCTCGTCCACGGAGGGTACGTTCCTCCGGCAGCCCCAACTCCCTCGGGGAAGCGCCCAAAGCGAGAATCACCGCATGGCACGTATACGTATCCCCCTCTTCGGTATAAATTTTTTTCTCCGGCCCTTTCAAATCCATAGAAGAAACCTGGGCAAAGACGCTCTCGGCCCCAAAGCGTTCCGCTTGTTTCTGCATATTCATGGCGAGTTCAAAGCCGTTGATGCCATCGGCAAACCCTGGATAGTTGTCGATCTGGTCGGTCGTGCCCATCTGGCCGCCAGGAGCCATCGCCTCCAGAACCAAAGTGGAAAGTGCAGCCCTCGCGCAATAAAGCGCCGCTGTATACCCAGCCGGGCCACCGCCTATGACGATCACATCATACTGACCCAAAAGAATTCCTCCTTTTCTTGAATCGCTTGATTGGGATTCTCAAGCCCATAAAATAAGTATATCCCATTATACCGGAGAATTGAAAAAATGGGAAGGTATAAAAACAAAAGCTCCGGTAACCTTAATCACCGGAGCTTCTATATTGAGTTATTGAACAATTTCGATCCTCTTACTATCTAAAAATCTTTACCTACCATCTCGATAGACTCGGATTTTTGTATTTAGCACTTGGGAATCACCTTGGAAGCAATTCATCTTTCAAAAGAATTTCATGCGTGTTTTAACTATACTTTGGACTCACCTACTATTCTCTGTTCTCTCGAACCAACTCTTTTACGAAGAGTAAAACAGGCTTCAAATTATAGGTCACGCGATTCCCGATAAGATTTGCTCCGTGCTTTCGCACACCATCTTTGATCTTTGAAGCGTAATACGAACCGTTTCCTTTCTCAAATGAATGGTAGCTCAAACCAAATTGCCCTTTGGACTCATTCCTTTTCGTTTTATTTTATAAAAACGAGATGCTTTGGAATCATTCATTCTTGTTCATCAAGTGTTGCAAAAAGTACCCGGCCGGGCTTTTCACTTTTCTGAACATCCAGAATGATTGCTTCCCCAAGAAAAAACACGCTAATTTTTTCTTCAACTTACGATCTAACGGGATCTTATCGCTTTCAAAATTACCGCTCTTCTTGGTTCTGCGACCAACCTTGTAAGCACTTCATTTTCAGGAATTAGCATTGCAGGCATCTCAGCTCCATGGTTTCAACAATTTCTCGATCAAACTGAAATTGCTATCCGCATTCCTGCTTTCGGTCTGTATCTGTTTGAAAGGAATCCAGCTTACAGGCATTGTTGGCTTTCTCAAATGCAATTTTTCTTCAACTCTTTAATTGCTTTGTTTTCTCCTGCTTTCGCTCCGGTCTTTTCAGAATCCGGCATTACAGGCTATCCACTCCGCAAATTTAAAGTTTGTTAAAAAATTGCTTGTAGACCTCATCCTGTCTTTCGTTCTGTTCTTTCATCCAGATTTCCAGCGTCACAGGCTTTGTAGGAATCACAATGCAGTGCTCGTTAAACCACTGATCCTTTTGCTCCATCCTGCTCGTCGCTCTGTATCCATCCAATGGTTACTTACTTGGATTTACCAGTTTTTGCAACGTTTCAACTCCTCTGTATTTTCCAACCGATTTGTTTCCGCGTTGTCACCTGGCATCTCAATTGGTTGCTAAATAAAAGAAAATTAGGACAGACAACTGATTGTCTCAGGAGTTACAGCTACATGCTGTTTTTTAAATTTTATTGAATAAGCGGCATGGGCCCGACTGACCAGCCGCTATTCAGTTGAATTGGCTCACTGTTCATTGGACTCACACCCTTTCTTGAAATCATACATTGGAGACTTTCCATGCCTTCTGAAGCCAATCTTCATAATATCCTTTTTGGGATATTACCTTATGGGTTTTCTTTTGTGAAGGCATCTGCGTTTTTCTTTTTCTCTCCCCTGTTTCTGATTCTATTATAACGCGTTTTTCGTGTTTGTCAATACTTTTTTCTAACATTTTTAAAATTTATATGATATTTTTTCTAATCCGTTGCACATAAGGTCCATAGGGCTATGTAATCTTCCTGTTCTGCCAAGATACAATGCCTCTCTACCTTTCAACCGCCAGTTTTTAAATGGATTTCTCGATAACCAAAAGTTTCTGTTGACTTACTGCTCTTATAAAGGTAAAATGAGTAACAGAAAAACACACTGCGAAGGAGATGAACCGATTGAACGACGAGTTTGGCGCGGATTTGATTACTTTGATTGATGACGAGGGTGAAGAACATGAGTTTGAAATCCTCGATGTGATTGATAATGACGAAGGATGTTTCTATGCTCTGCTTCCTACCTTTGATGACCCGCAGGATGAGGTGGATTCAGAGGGCACCTATTACATTTTTGAGGCGATCGAAGAGGACGGCGAGCAGCAGCTTGCGGAAGTAGAAGACGAAGAGCTTCTCGACCGCCTTGCGGAAATCTTTGAAAAGCATTTTGAAGAGCTTTACGAAGAGGAAGATCCGGAAGAATAAGCTTTCCCTGCCTGGTGCGTGGACTTGTGTATAAATAACCCTACACTTTTAAATCGGGAGCTTTGCTCCGGCGGCAGACCGCAGACCTCCCGGCTTTTGCTGGAAGAAGGGAGTGGAAACCCGTTGGGCGGGCACCCACCTGTCTTTCGTAGGCAGGTTATTTCGCACATTACGGCCAGGCGGGATTTTTTAAATGACGCGGCTCCTGTTTTCCAAACAGGGGCCTTTCTTTATAGCGACCAAAGGCCCTATTGCCAATTTTCCGGATATCTTTGTTTATGTTTTAAAGAGGTTGTAAGCAAAGGAGTTATAAGGATGAACGGTTACCAAATTATCACGGATTCCACCACAGATCTCTCCCCTGCGCTTGCAGAAGAATTAGGCATTGAAATCATCCCCATGGAAATTACACTCAGCGGTGCGTCTTATCTTCAATTCCCGGATGAGCGTGCATTATCCAATCGGACCTTCTACGAGCGTTTGGCCTCCGGAGAAACTGCTACCACCAACCAAATTAACGCCACTACCTTTACAGAGACGTTCGAACGCTACCTTCAGGCCGGAACCGATGTACTCTATATTGGTTTCTCTTCCGGTCTATCGGGGACCTATAACAATTCGCGCCTTGCTGCGCAGGAACTCTCTGAAAAATATCCCGGCCGCCGTATTCTTGTGTTAGATTCCCTCGCTGCTTCTATGGGCGAGGGGCTGCTGGTCTACCATGCGGTACAAAAGCAACGGGAGGGCATGGGGATCGACGAACTGGCCTCCTGGGTAGAGGCAAACCGCAACCGTTTGGCGCATTGGTTCACGGTGGACGATCTGAATTTCCTCAAGCGCGGCGGGCGTGTTTCCGGCGCAGCAGCCCTGTTTGGAACTATGCTAGGGATCAAACCGGTCTTACATGTTGACAATGATGGCCACTTGATCCCTGTGGAAAAGGTCCGTGGGCGCAAAAATGCGCTGGATGCGCTTGTCAACCATATGGAGAAGGCCGTGGAGCATCCGGAAAACCAGGCGATTTTTATCAGCCATGGAAATGCCCCAGAGGACGCCGAATATGTGGCCAAGCAAGTGAAAGCGCGCTTTTCTGTACCAAAGGTCTATATCAACTATATCGGGCCTGTGATCGGATCCCATGCAGGGCCGGGGACGGTTGCCCTATTCTTCCTAGGGAAGAGCAAAGACTAGGTACATCTATGGAAAGGAAGCGATTCAATGAGCCAATACCAAATTATAACGGATGCATGTGCGGACCTTCCTGTAAAACTGGTGGAGGAATTGGGCGTTCATGTGATTCCCATGTCTTTTAATTTTGGAGAAGAAAGCTATACCCACTATCCGGACGAGCGTGAATACACCGCCAAAGATTTCTTTGACCGCCTGCGCAACGGGGATATGTCCACCACCAACCAAATCAACCAAGCAGAATTCACCGACGTCTTCGAATCCTATCTACAAAACGGTGTGGACGTCCTCTATATTGGTTTTTCCTCTGCGCTCTCCGGCACCTATCACAATTCTGTGATGGTCGCGGAAGAATTGTGCAAAAAATATCCGGAGCAAACCCTCCTTGTGGCGGACTCTTTGACCGCTACACTCGGCACGGGCCTGTTGGTGTATGCGGCTGTGCAAAAGCAACGGGAAGGGATGACCATCCAAGAGCTGTACCAGTGGGTACAAAACGAGCGCTTGCTCGTCTCTGGATGGTTCACCGTGGACGACCTCCACTTCCTCAAGCGGGGCGGCCGGCTCTCCGGTACAGCCGCGTTGGTAGGGACTATGTTAGGAATCAAGCCTATCTTGCGTATTACGGAAGACGGAAAGCTGGTCCCTATGGAAAAAGTCCGCGGACGTAAGCAATCACTTCACATCCTCTTAGAGCATATGGAGAAAACCTTCCGGGATACAGGGGATCAAGTGGTCTTCATTGTCCACGGTGACTGCCCGGACGATGCCGCCTACCTCAAAAAGGAGATCAAAAGCCGGTATCATATCAAACGTATTGTGACAAATAACATCGGGCCTATCATTGGCTCGCACACCGGCCCTGGCGCAATTGCTATCTTTTATATCGGAAAGGGACGGAATTAGCCGAATTTCAAACAGAGAGGGCCGTTGCCTATTCGCAACGGCCCTCTCTGTTTGGTTTATACATCCGCTTTCTTTCTTCAGGATTTCTCCGGTATAAAAGGATAATAAGACTTGAAGGTCTTAAACGTATATGCAAAAGATGGCTAAAACCGAATACTGTAGCTACAAAATCTAGCAAGTGATCCTCACTCTATGGGATGTAACGCTCACGCTATAAACATCGCCCATACAAAAGCCAATCGATGCTATAACTGCGCAAAAGGGCATCCATTCTCTCTTGGATTTCTTCAAAACGGCGGTGAAACCCGCAGGGTTCTATATGTGCCTCCTGCCAATTACAGCGATATCCCGGCTGCATGCATGCATTGACCAACCGGTCCGTGTCCAAAGCCTCCATCAGATCATAGACGCTTACCGTACGCAGATCCACCGCCAGACGGCAACCGCCCTCTGCACCACGGACAATCTTGATAAAACCGGCCTTTTCCAGTTTTTTTGCGATCTTATACACAAATTGATCCGGAATTTGTTCCTGCTGGCAAATGTCCGCCGCTGTCCGCTGCTCTCCACCTGCCAATGCACGCATGATGCGCAGCGCATAATCCGCTTCCCGTGTAATCAGCAGCACACTCACCTCTTTTGACTCTATTCGTACTTAGCGTAGCAAAGTTGATAATACTTGTCAAGTTTATCCTCTTGCTTTCTGCAAAAATTCTATAGATTGTATAAAAAACAAACGTAAATTTCAGTAATAAAGAAACAACCATGGAAACCGTATCTGTCCCCATGGTTGTTACGCGATTCAGTTGTTGAACAAATGCTTCCGATTCCGGCGGTACATCAGATAATCCTCTAAAATGATCGTTGCCGCCACCGCATCGACCACAGCCTTCCGCTTCTTTCCCCGCGTATCCGTGTCGTTCAGATATCCGTGCGCTGTGATGGTTGTCCCGCGCTCGTCCTGCATATGCACCGGCACATCGATCAAAGCGCGCAACTGTTCGGCAAATGCGCGCGCGCTTTGGGCGCTTTCGCCCTCGCTGCCGTCCATATTGCGTGGAAGCCCTACAACAATTTCGCCCACACGATATTCCCCGGCTTTTGCGGCAACGGCAGCCGCAAGGCGTTCCCGGTTGTATTCCTGTATAACGCCCACTGGGGAAGCCAAAAGCTCCCCCTCATCGCATACAGCCAAACCTGTACGCGCTTTTCCCAGATCAACTGCTAAAATTCTCATCGTCTACGCTCCCGATTCTCCCGCCGCCACCAGGTCTGTTTGGCAAATACGGAGACCTCTGGCGTCAAGTGGGAGGCATCATTCCATACGGCGAGGTGGGGGTTCCCCTGTTGATCGAAGTCAATCACGCTGACGGCTGTGTTGTCGCACCAATCCACATCGTTCAACTGCTCCAACGGTTTGTTCATCGCATGGCAGAGGATGTTCCGGATGGCACAGCCGTGGGACGCCACACAGACCGTCTTTCCCGGATTTTCGCGCACAATGGCACGCACCGCTTCCCATACGCGGTCATAGACCTGGCGCATGCTCTCCCCATGGGGCGCGCAAAAATTCTGCGGCGCGGTATACCAATTGGCGTCCTGCTCCGGCGCGACCTTGGGCAGATCCGCCCACAGGAGCCCCTCATAATCGCCGCCGTCGATTTCCTGCAAGCGCTTCTCCGCATGAATCGGAAGATGATGATAGCGGTTGACCGCCTCCGCGGTCAACCAAGCGCGCTTGAGCGGGCTGGAATACATGGCGTCAATCCGTATATTCCGGAGGCGCAGGGCTAAGAGCTCCAGCTGCTTTTCCCCATTGCCGGAGATCCCGCAGTCGGAGCTGCCCTGGAACCGCCCGTTCGTATTGCCCTCCGCTTCGCAGTGGCGCACCAACAAAATGCGGGTGGCCCCTTCCGGCTTTTGGGGAATGGCGTTATAACTTGATGAATGAAGTGTTTCCATGCGAACACAACCTTCCAAATGGGATTAACTCAATAGGCACACACGGCGCCCGTCAGCTCAGTCACAGAAGCAATGTGGTTCTCATCCAAATAGCGGTTCAGGCCGTCCAAGATCTTGATGGGCGCATACGGGTCTGTAAACAAAGCAGTGCCGATCTGCAGGGCCGACGCACCGGCCAGCAACATCTCCACGGCGTCCTGCCAAGTGCTGATACCGCCCAACCCGATGACCGGAACCTTGACGCGCTGCGCCGCCTGCCACACCATGCGCACAGCGACTGGGAATACCGCCGGTCCGGAAAGCCCGCCCGTGTTATTGCGGAGAATCGGCCGGCGAGTGCGGATGTCAATCCGCATACCTGTCAACGTATTGATGAGGGAGATCGCGTCTGCGCCGCCTGCTTCCGCCGCGGCCGCGATTTCCCCGATATCGGCAACATTGGGGGACAGCTTGACAATCAGCGGTTTGCGGCAATACTTGCGCACAGCCACCGTGATCTCTTCCACACTTGCGCAGGAGGTCCCGAAGGCAACGCCTCCGTGCTTGACATTGGGACAGGAGATATTCAATTCCACCATATCGACGTCGCTCTCCGAGAGCTTTTCCGCCATACGGCAGTAATCCTGCTGCGTGTTCCCCGCGATATTCGCAATGACGACCGTCCCCTGCTGTTTCAGCCAGGGAAGGTCCTCTTCAATAAAGTGATCGACACCCGGATTTTGCAGGCCCACCGAGTTCAACATCCCGGAGGGCGTTTCCGCAATGCGGGGCGGCGGATTTCCTGGACGCTCCTGAAGGGTAATGCCCTTGCAGGAAACCCCCCCCAATGTGGAGAGCGGATAAAATTCCTGGTATTCCCGGCCAAAGCCGAAGGTACCGGAGGCGGCAATCAGTGGATTTTCAAACGCAATCCCTGCGATCTTTACCTGTAAATCAGCCATGTTTCCGCCTCCTTAATCCAAAACAACATTCTGATAGGGGAACACCGGGCCGTCTTTGCAGACATGCCCCAAATATTCCCGTCCATCTGCGAGCAACTTGCAGGCGCATCCCAGGCACGCGCCGATGCCGCAGGCCATGCGTTCCTCCAAGGAGATCTGGCATTCTACACCGCGCTCTTTTGCAACCGCACAGACCGCCTTCAACATGGGCGTCGGCCCGCAGGCAAAAAGGACATCAAAATCGAGGTCCTTCAGGCAATCCGTCACCAGGCCGTGGTGCCCCATGCTGCCGTCGTCGGTGGCTATGCGCACTTCACAGCCGTTGGCACGGAAATCCTCTTCCAAAATCACAGCGTCCCGGTTGCGGAAACCGAGCACAGCGGTCGCATTCTTTCCAAATGCTTTCGACGCCTCCAAAAGCGGCGGGACGCCGATTCCGCCGCCCACAAATACCGCCTTGCGGGAACAATCCCCCAAGACAAAGCCGCGCCCGAGCGGCGCCAGGATGTCGAGGGTTGCCCCCTCTTCCAGACCTGCCAACATACGGGTCCCTTCGCCGCGGATCTGGAACACGAAGCGCAATGTCCCAGCCGCACGGTCTACGCCGCAGATCGAAATCGGGCGGCGCAGCGTCTTGCCCGGCACATAGATATGCGCAAACTGGCCCGCCTGCGCAGCCGCTGCAAAGTCCGGCGCTTCTACAACAAAGTCAAAAATATCCTTTGCAAGCTCCCGCTTTTGCAGAAGCTTGCAATCCTTTACATCGTATTTCATCATTTGATCGTCCCAATCTCCCCTACGATTTCGTCGCGCATCCGCACTGCCTCTGCTGCCGCCGCCTTTGCATAGTCGTGTTCCGGCGCATGCTGCTTCTGCCATGCACAGAGGATGGAGCGGGAGGCGTTCACGATTGCACCGCGGCCGTTGGCGTCAAAGGCCGGGGCCACATCCTTAGCGCCGCCGCCCTGCGCCCCATAGCCGGGCACCAGGAAGAAGGTATGCGGCAAGGCCGAACGCAGCTCACGCAGCTGCTCCGGATACGTCGCGCCGACAACCGCGCCAACGCCCGAATAGCCATACTTACCGGGGAGTTCTTCGCCCCACTGCTCGCAAAGCGCACCCATCGTGGCATAGAGCGTCTTCTGATCGTCCAAAACACGATTTTGCAGCTCTCCAGAGGAGGGGTTTGAGGTCTTGACCAACACAAAGATACCCTTATCCTCCGCCTTGCAGATGGAGAGGAGCGGCTTGATGCCGTCCGAACCCAGATAGCCGTTCACCGTCAGCGCATCCCCGCCAAACGGGACGCAGAGCTCGTCTTCCACCAGGACCGTGCCGAGGTGTGCCGCCGCATAAGCTTCCATCGTCGTGCCGATGTCGTTGCGCTTGCCGTCCGTAATCACGAACATCCCTTTTTCGCTCGCATAGGCAATGGTATCGTGCAGCGTTTTGACCCCCTGCCAGCCGTACATCTCATAATAGGCACACTGGGGCTTCACTGCGGGGACAATCTCACACAGCGCATCGATCAATCCCTTATTGAATTCCAGAATCGCTGCCGCTGCGCCTTCCAGGTTCTTTCCATATTTCGCAAAGGCTTCCTCCTTGATATAGGAGGGGATATAGTCGAGTTTTGGGTCCAATCCCGCCACAGTCGGGTTCTGCAAGGTTGCAATCCGCTCTATCAGTCGGTCAAATGCCATGTTCGTTTCCACCCTTCTATTTTCTCTGATCGTTTTTCTTCCTCATTCGCCATCGCGATAGACAATTTTGCCGCCGCAGATGGTCAACTTCACGCGCCCTGTCAAAAGCCGCCCCTTAAAGACCGCATTGCGGCTCTTCCCGTGCAGCTTCTCCGGGTCCACCGTCCACTGCTCCTCCGGGTCAAACAGCACCAGATCCGCCGGCCTACTGGTCTCCAATGTTCCCGCCGGAATCTTCAAGATCTTGGCCGGCGCTGTGCTCATCAACCGAAGCAGTTCCCGAAGCGTCAGCAGGCCGGGCTTGACCAGGTAGGTGATCCCGGCAGCGAGGGAGGTCTCCATCCCGATGCTCCCATTCGGCGCTTTGGAAAAATCCGCCTTTTCCTGCGGCGTGTGTGGGGCGTGGTCGGTTGCAATCGCATCGATGGTCCCATCCCGAAGCCCTTCGATCACCGCCAAGCGGTCCACCTCCGTGCGCAAGGGCGGGCTCATCCGGAAATCCGCGTCCCGCGCCCGCAGCAGGGCGTCGGTCAGGCTGAAATAATGCGGTGCTGTCTCCGCCGTCACCTGCACGCCCCGGCGCTTTGCATCCCGAATCATAGCCACCGACGTGCGGGAACTCACATGACAGATATGGATCGGGACCTGATACGCTTCCGCCAGAGCAATGTCCCGCGCCGTTCCGCAGTCCTCGGCCGCGTTGGGCACACCTGGCACGCCCAGTTCGCGCGAAACCGCCCCTTCGTTCATCAGGCCGCCCTTGGAGAGGTCAAGGTCCTCACAATGGGATACCACCCGCATTCCCAGCTCCGGCGCCGCCTGCATTGCACGGGCCATCAAGCGGGAATGGACAACCGGGCGCCCATCGTCGCTCAATGCAACCGCGCCTGCCTCCCGCAGGGCCGCAAGGTCGTCCAATTCCCCGCTTTGCAATCCCTTTGTAATGGCAGCCGCCACATAGACATGTGCATCCGCTTGGGAAGCCTTGTCCAAAATATAGCGCACCGTTTCCGGGGTATCGATGGCCGGCTTCGTATTGGGCATGCAGAGCAGGCTGGTCACACCGCCCGCCGCCGCTGCACGGCAGCCGGTGAGGATGTCTTCCTTTTCGGTAAAGCCCGGGTCGCGCAGATGGACATGCATGTCCACCAGGCCGGGGGCTACAACCATCCCGCTTGCGTCGATCACCTGCGCGTCCGATGCTTCGACCGTCCCGCCAACCTGCTGTAAAGAACCGTCTACCAGCAAAAGATCCCCGATCTGGTCCAAGTCAGAGGACGGGTCGAGAATCCTTGCGTGCCGCAGTAAAAGCTTTTCCAAAGCGCACCTCCTGGATGGAATTTTTGTTGGTTCTATTATACCGATTCCGCCAAAAAAAGTAAAGGAAGCCTTTCGCTCGAAAAACGACCGACGCTCCGGCGATTTTTCATCTATTTTTGTGTGGCGGATCGGCCAGATGGATTCTAAAGAAGACAGAATCCTTCTGGCCCTCTTTGGAATCCTCATAAAAAGGCCCGGACAGAAGCACTGTCCGGGCCTTGTATCGACCAATCTTATTTATAAAACGATTAGAATCTCTTTCTGGCAACGTAGCTGGTGTGCAGAAGCTCGTGTGCCTTGTGGCTGCCGGGCTCGCCCAAATACTCGTCGTACACCAGTTTGATCAGCGGGCTCTCGTGGCTCTTGCGCAGCGGGAGGTTCTTGTCCTCTTCGTAGAGCGCCTTTGCACGCAGGCCCTTGAGGTCTGTGAAACTGCGGACTGTTGCGGACTGGATCGGCTGGCCGCCGCCATTGACACAACCGCCCGGGCAGCACATGATCTCAATAAAGTGATAATCGGCTTCACCCTTGCGGACCTTCTCAAGCACCTCGTTGGCGTTGCTCAGGCCGCTGACCGCCGCCACCTTGACATCCATGCCGCCGACATGATAGACGGCTTCCTTGATGCCCTCGGTACCGCGCACCTCGGTGTAATCGATGTTGTCCAGGCTCTTGCCCTCCAGAACGTCCGCTGCGGTTCTGAGCGCCGCCTCCATAACGCCGCCCGTCGCGCCAAAGATCGCGGCCGCGCCGGTAGAAATACCCATCGCGTCGTCGAACTCCTCATCGGGCAGGTTGACAAAGTCCAGATGCGCACGGTTGATCAGGCGGGACAGCTCGCGCGTAGTGATGGAGATATCCGTATCCGGGATGCCCTCGCCTGCGGCATCCTGGTCGTCGCGCTTGATCTCAAATTTCTTTGCAATGCAGGGCATGACGCTGACCACGACGATGTTCTTCGGGTCAAGGCCGTTCTTCTCTGCAAACCAAGTCTTAATCATCGCGCCGGTCATCTGCTGCGGGGACTTACAGGTGGACACATTCGGCAGCAGGTCCGGGAAATAATGCTCGCAGAACTTGATCCAGCCGGGTGAGCAGGAGGTGATCATCGGCAGCACGCCGCCGTTCTTCACACGGTCAAGGAATTCTGTGGCCTCTTCCATGATGGTGAGGTCGGCGCCGAAGTCGGTGTCAAACACCTTATCAAAGCCCAGGCGGCGCAGGGCGGCAACCATCTTGCCCTTGACATTGGTGCCGACCGGCATGCCGAAGCATTCGCCCAAAGTTGCACGGATGGCCGGAGCGGTCTGTACCACGACATATTTCTCCGGATCGTTGATCGCTGCAAGGACCTCGTCGCACTGATCGCGCTCTGTGAGGGCACCCGTCGGGCAGCTCACGATGCACTGGCCACAGGAAACGCAGGCCACTTCGTTCAGCGGACGTTCAAACATACAGCCAATGTGGGTATCGAACCCGCGGCCGTTCGGTCCGATCACAGCCACATGCTGGTTGGCGCAAGCGGCCACGCAGCGGCGGCAGAGGATGCACTTTCCATTGTCGCGGACCAAATACTCCGTGGATTCATCCTTCTGGGCTTCCGGTTTTGCACCGTCAAAGTGCTCGGCGTCGTCCACGCCCAGCTCATAGCAGAGGGACTGCAGCTCGCAGCTTCCGCTGCGCTTGCAGGTGAGGCACTTGCGGTCGTGCACGGAGAGCAGCAGCTCCAGCGTGAGCTTGCGGGATTCCTGCACCTTCGGTGTATTGGTGAAAACTTCCATCCCCTCGTTGACCGGATAAACGCAGGCCGCAACCAAAGAACGGGCGCCCTTCACTTCTACAACGCACATACGGCAAGCGCCAATTTCGTTGATATCCTTCAAGAAGCACAGTGTGGGGATGTTGATGCCCGCATACCGTGCAGCCTCCAAAATCGTAGAATCCTTCGGCACCGAGAGGGGCATGCCGTTGATTTTTATATTGACCATATCCATTGATGGCACACTCCTTTCTTATCTCTTCACAATCGCGTTGAACTTGCACTTCTCCATGCAAGCGCCGCACTTGATGCATTTGCTCGTATCGATCACATGCGGCTTCTTCACGGTACCGCTGATCGCCCCGACCGGGCAGTTGCGTGCGCAAAGCGTACAGCCTTTGCACTTGTCTTCGAGGATATAGTAATTCGTCAACGCCTTACATGCGCCCGCCGGGCAGCGTTTCTCCGTGACGTGCGCGATGTACTCATCGCGGAAATAATGCAGGGTGGAGAGCACCGGGTTCGGCGCCGTCTGGCCCAAAGCGCAGAGCGAATTTTCTTTCAGATAATTGCAGAGCTCTTCCAAACGGTCGATGTCCTCCAGGGTGCCGTTGCCGCTGGTGATCTTATTGAGGATTTCCAACAGGCGGCGCGTACCAACGCGGCACGGGGTACACTTTCCACAGGATTCATCCACGGTGAATTCCAGGAAGAACTTCGCGATGTCCACCATACAGGTGGTGTCGTCCATGACAATCAGGCCGCCGGAACCCATCATGGAGCCGATGGCGATCAGGTTGTCGTAATCGATCGGTACATCCATCTGGGAGGCCGGGATACAGCCGCCGGAAGGGCCGCCGGTCTGGGCTGCCTTAAAGGTATGGCCGTCCGGCACGCCGCCGCCGATCTCCTCGACGATTTCACGCAGGGTGGTGCCCATGGGGACTTCCACTAGGCCGGTGTGCTTGATCTTGCCGCCCAGAGCGAACACCTTGGTGCCCTTGCTCTTTTCCGTACCCATAGAGGCGAACCAGTCCGCGCCCTTCAGGATGATTTGGGCGACATTGGCATACGTTTCAACGTTGTTCAGGATGGTCGGCTTTCCAAACAGGCCCTTGAGTGCTGGGAACGGAGGACGCGGACGCGGCTCGCCACGCTTGCCCTCGATGGAGGTCATCAAAGCCGTCTCTTCGCCGCAGACGAACGCACCGGCGCCAAGGCGGAGTTCAATATCAAAATTGAAATCGGTATCAAAGATATGTTTACCGAGCAGGCCGTACTCTCTGGCCTGGTCGATGGCAATCTGCAAGCGCTTTACCGCAATTGGGTATTCGGCACGGACATAAATATATCCCTGGGACGCGCCGATCGCATAGCCGGCGATGGCCATGGCTTCCAGAACTGCATGCGGGTCGCCTTCCAAGATGGAACGGTCCATGAACGCGCCTGGGTCACCTTCATCCGCGTTGCAGCACACATATTTCTGATCCGCCTGGTTCTGTGCGGCAAAGAGCCACTTCCGGCCGGTCGGGAAACCTGCGCCGCCGCGGCCGCGCAGGCCGGACTTGGTGATTACATCGATGACGTCCTGTGGGGTCATTTCCGTGAGAACCTTGCCCAACGCCTGATAGCCGTCGACCGCTATGTACTCGTCGATGTCCTCGGGATTGATAACGCCGCAGTTGCGCAGCGCAACGCGGTGCTGTTTTTCATAGAAAGGCGTATGGTTCAAAGACTTGACGGAGTTGGAATTCTCCACCACGGTCTCTTGATAAAGAAGGCGCTTGACAATTCTGCCCTTGAGCAGATGCTCCTCCACGATCTCCGGCACATCGTCCGGCTTGACCATGCTATAGAACGCGCCCTCTGGATATACGATCATAATCGGGCCCAAGGCACAGAGGCCGAAGCAGCCCGTACGGATGACATTGACCTCCTGCTCGAGGCCTTTCGCGGCAATTTCCTCTTTCAGACGCTGGATAATCAGCTCACTGTTCGAGGAGGTACAACCCGTACCGCCGCAAACCAGTACATTCGAACGATACATTTTACAGCCTCCTTATTTTGAATTCGCGCCGATGGTAAACTCCGTGACGACGTTGCCGTTGACCAGGTGGTCGTTCACCATGCGGACCGCCTTTTCCGGCGTCATCTTCACATAGGTGATCTTGTCCTTGCCGGGTTCCACAACCTCGACAACCGGCTCAAACTGGCAGATGCCGATGCATCCCGTCTGGGTAACCATGACGTTCTGGAGGCCTCTTTTCGCCACCTCGTCCACGATGGTGGTGAGGACCGGGCGTGCGCCCGCAGCGATGCCGCAGGTGGCCATGCCGACCAATACGCGGATCGCGTCGTCCTGTCCTTCCCGCAGCGTAACCTTGCCGCGGGCTTTATCTCGGATTGCCTGAAGTTCCGCTAATGACTTCATACTATATTTTCTCCCCTTTGATGCTTTCTGTTTGTTCCTTGAGAAAGTCCCGCATCCATGCCACAACATCTGGCACGTTCAGGTCCACTTCCTCGCCCAAAATCCCGCGCAACTCACGGGTATCCAAAGTAAATTCACGGTCATCAATCCTGTGATGAAAGACAAAATCCCGGTCTGTATTGCATGTAATCAATAATAGGATCGTCTCGTTGATGTCCCCCAAAGGGATAAAATCCACATGCGAGGGCACAAATTCCGCCGTCACTGTCGTCCCTTTTCCTGGCTCGGAGTCGATCCGCAGCCCGCCGCCCGTCATCTCCGCCTCCATTTTAAAGAGCGGGATTCCTAAGCCCACCTTGCGCGTGGTGCGCGTGGTGAAAAAGGGGTCTATTACACGGGCAACCTGTTCCGCGGTCATTCCGCGGCCGTTGTCCACAATCCGGATCGTCAAACGGTCCAATGCGGCGTCCTCACAGACGTCCACCGTGATACAGGATGCGCCCGCCGAAATGGAATTCTGCGCGATGTCCATCACATTTAAAGAGAGTTCCCGCATCTTAGTCGTTGTACTTTGCCAAGATCCCGTCGACCTCTTCCGGCACCAAACGGCCATACACATCATCATTGATGGTCATAACCGGCGCCAAACCGCAAGCGCCGATGCAGCGGCAAGCGGTCAAAGAAAACTTCCCATCCGGGGTACATTCTTCGGGCTGGATGCCAAGGGCAGAACTCACCTTATCCAGGACTGCAGCTGCACCCTTTACATAGCAGGCCGTCCCCAGGCAGATAGAGATATTATATCTCCCCTTTGGGGTGAGCGAGAACTGCGAATAGAAGGTCGCCACGCCAAAGACTTCCTCCAACGGCTTGTTGAGGCCTTCCGCCACCATGGTTTGCACTTCCACCGGCAGATAGCCATAAATCTCCTGGGCCTCCTGCAAAACCGGCATGATCGCGCCTTTGTCATCTTTGTGCTTTTCAATTACTTCGTGCAGCTTCTTTTCCTGCTCCGGAGTCCCTTGAAAAGGCAAATTGCTTATTTTTTTTTGCATTCTTGTTCCTCCCTGTGATTTCCAAATGCAGCAAAATGTTTCGTAATATTTCGAACATTTCGCCTCAAATGCATTATGATTTATTATAGCATACTGTTTGTAGAAAATCTACAATTTTTTTGTAATTTCTCCATGAAATATACTCGAAACAATCATGTTCAATAATTATTCATATAATTATGTAAAATTATGAATTTTGTCCATTTAAAAGCTGGATCACCGCCTCAGCAGATGCTTCCGGCAGCTCCAGCACCGGGCCGGGGTCCCGCATGTGTTCCAGGTAATGAGCGTCGGAATTTCGCAGGATGAACAGGCCCGACAGTTCCGGATTCGTTTGCAGAAGCTTCTCCGGGTCCCCGGAAAAGCTGATCTCTGCCGTACGAAACCCCGCCTCCGGGGGAATCGCCCCTAAGGAAGCGATTACGCTATATGCCGGCTTATCCACGTGCGCCGGGAAAGCTGTCCCGCCAAACCGCCTCGCCTCGCGCAGGACGTGATCCACCCCGATTTGCGTGGCGTTGATGAGCAAACGCTCCTCTTCCCCAAGGATGCGGTCTTGATCGTCCATCACCAGTTGATGACCAAAGATCTCGGGCCGATTGGGGATTCCCAGGCTTTTTTCCCGCACAAATTCTTCAAACGCCTCTGCGGACGGGACGTCCGGGAACAGACACACGACATGCGCTTCCTCCTGCGTGCACAGCTCCATGCCAGGGATCACCACAAGGCCCGCCTGCTCCCCCGCTCTGACCGCAGAGGCGGCGTTCCGGCAGGAGTTATGATCCGTCAGCGCAATGATATCGTATCCCAACAGTTTTGCCATATTGACCAAATTGTAGGGCGTCATATCATCGTCCCCGCAGGGCGAAAGGCAGGAATGCAGGTGAAAGTCGTAGAAGAACTTCATTTTTTCAGCAATTCCGCCAGCTGCGCGCCGAGCTCGTAGCTATTCTTCTCACTGCCGAGGACCAGAATATCCTGCTGCTGCGCCTTGATACGCGCCTCCTCGTCCAACGACGCATTGTCCGTCAGGACAATGCAGGCAGCGTCTGCCAGGGACGCCACGGCGATTGCATTGACATTGCCCATCACGGTAAACCATACTGCATCCGCCGGCAAGCGCGCCATGACCCAACTGAGCAGATCGCCCGTATAGCCTCCAGTCACCTCGCGGGAGAGGTCCTCCCCCACCAGCACATGCAGATCCAATTGCTTGCAAACTTGCTCAACGTTCATCGGAATCGGCCTCCTTATGATGCCCTGGCACAAAACCTCCCATAGAGGAGAGCGCTTGGGCGACCTGTTTAATTTCCTCGCGCAGAATAAAGATACACTCATTTTCCTTCGCAGATCCGCGGACCACATCCTCCGCAAATGCGCGGCAGGTTGGCGCGCCGCAGGAGCCGCAATCCAGCCCCGGCAGTTTCTCACAGATTTTGTCGATATCGGCCATCATGCGCAGGGCTTCGCCCATATCGTCGGAAAGCTTGAGCACGGGCGCAAATTCCAAATTATCCTGCCATTGCATACAAGGGGGAATCCCCTCTTCCAAATGGTTCTGCGAAACGGGGAGATACCGGCGCAGCCGCTGTAGCCGTGCCTTGGCGACATAGGCATTTTCCACGCAGAGCACCCCTCCAACGCACCCGCCCGCGCAGGCGTTTAATTCGATGAAGTCCAGCTCCTTGATGCGCTCGTCCTCCAACTCTTCCAACACGCGGATGACATTGTCCACACCGTCCGCCGCCAGATATTTGTCATTGAGCAGCGCCGCCGCCTCGCCGCCGCTGGACGCCCAGCCGACGCCGATCACACCGCACTGCATCAACGGCTCAACTGTCTCCGCTTTCTCCATTTTCTCCACCAAGGCGGGGAAAATCTCACTGATTGCAATTGCACCGTCCACATAGGACGTCTTGGTGCTAATCGGGCATTTTGTGTCCGTCACCTTAGCTGGACAGGGCGTGATAAAAAACGCGCCGATCTCTTCCAAGGGCAAGCCGGTCTTCTTCCTCGCCTCCTTTTTCACAAAGCGGGCCGCCGTCTCCATGGGGGAATTCAGCGGCAGCACATGCGAACAGAGTTCCGGGAACCGCACGCGGATCAAACGGACCACCGCCGGACACGCCGAGCTGATGATGGGCCGCTCCAGATGCCCCTGCTGCATCAACTTGCGCGTGGCATCGGAAACCAGCTCCGCACTGCGCGCAACCTCATACACCTCATCGAACCCCATCTTCTTGAGCCCGGTGAGGACGATGTCGATGTCGTCCAGATTGTTAAACTGCCCGAACAAAGCCGGCGCCGGAAGAGCGATCTTATAGGAGTAGTTGTCCAACTCGGAGAGATGGTCAAACCGCGCCCGTTTTGCATGATGTGGGCAAACGCGGATACACTCGCCGCAATCGATGCAACGCTCTGAGATAATCTGCGCCTTTCCATCGCGCACCCGGATCGCCTCCGTCGGGCAGCGTTTGATGCAATTGGTGCATCCCATGCATTTCTCTTTATCCAAAATGACCGAATGGAAGAATTTCTCCATCGTTTAATCACCGCCCACCCGGTTCCTATCGGTAAATACAGTTATGTAAAGGGCTGTCCCCTCTCCCACTTTGGTATCTATGTCTAGGATATCGGAATATTTTTTGATATTTGGAAGGCCCATCCCTGCGCCAAAACCCAAGGAACGTACATTGTCCGGCGCTGTGGACCACCCTTCCTTCATCGCTTTGCTCAAGTCCTGGATACCTGGGCCATGATCTTCGAGAACCACATAAATTTTATCCGGGTCAATTTCCACATGCGCCGTGCCGCCGCCCGCGTGGATGACCATATTGATTTCCCCTTCATACATCGCGATCGCTACACGGCGGATGACATCCGCATTGCAGCCAATCTGTTTTAGCTTCCGTTTTACATCGCTGGAAGCCGCGCCAGCCTGGGTGAAATCGTCGCCTGGCACCACATAATCAAATGTTAGGGCACTCATCCGACTTCACTTCCCCCTGACAGGCCATTGGTATAGAGCAGCCCGCATGCGGTAAACATACGGTAAGGGGTTTTCAGCACGGTGATCCCCTTCTCTTTTGCCAACTCTAGGACAGTGGCGTCAATCTCCTTCCCGCGGACAAAGATGATGCAATGCATGTCCATCATCTCCGCAGTGCGCACAACCTGTGGGTTCGTCAGGCCCGTGAGCAGTACGGATTGATCCTTGACAAAGGCCAGCACGTCGCTCATCATATCGCTGCCGCACGCCGTGCGGACCTCCAAATCGAGGTCGCCCTCTACCAGGATATCCGCCTTTAAAATTTTTACTACATCGCGTACCTTCATAGAACGTTCCTCCCGTTTCATCCTATACAATGTTTTTGGATTATAGATGATAAAATTTATGCATTTTTATTATAACATATTACAAAGGCGGAAACAACCGCTGAACGAGAAAGAGTGGCATAAAAAATACCCTTCTCTAAGTTGTTAGAGAAGGGTATTTTTGTTAATCACTATTTAGCAAAATTAGGTTTCATTAGAAGAAACCGCCGATTGTTACCGGTTTTACCATAAATGTCACTTCGGAGGGATTAAAGCCATCCTGGCTGGAATAATTCACCGTGTAAGACTGCTCCTGCGGTTCAAGGATATAGCCGTTTTCTGCCAAATATACACGTACATCGTCCTTATCGAGGGTAAATTCCCCTTCGGAGTAAACGGTATGCGTGTAGGAAAGCCTTTCGATAGGATTTCCATCTGGGTCAGCAAATTTCACATTGAATTCTGCTGGCTCCGGGTCCGGCTGCTCTTGGATTGGCCGCACCGTGAATACCACCTCGGAAGGTTCAAATACGTCATTTCCGGAAGCATCCACCCCATAATTTACGGTATAGGACTGCTCCGGCGGGACAAGCTCATAACCGTTTTCTGCCAAGTATGCCTGCACGTCATCCGCATCAAGGGTAAACTCCCCATAGGAGATGGGGCGATACGAACAGGATAGGCTCTCTATACGGTTCCCATCCTCGTCTTCAAAATACACAGAAAACGTCGAAGATAGCTGCCAGAGCGAAAAATACTTGGTAGCGGAGCCGTTTCCCGTAGCCGGGGCCGTGTAATCCACGCTCAGCGGGTTCGGCTTTCCATTCCGGATGACCGCATATTGTGCGGGCACAATGTCAAACCCTGTCAATCCTTCTATACCCGTCGCCTCTTCCAGGCTTGGGGAAGCATACTGCCAGCCATATTGATTGAGTCCACGCGAAGGAATTTTCACTCCATTCACATGGAGCACCCAGGCGTATTCATATGGATAAGCCGGGGAAGTTGTCCACTTGTATTCCACTGTAACCGTCTGACCGCAAGGGACCCATAAATATCCCAAAGTTTTATAGCCATTATCGTTGATCCGGTACTCGACCTGGTAACTTCCGTCGATCGAATAATCATATGCAAAAGCCACCGACGAAACACAAAACAACATACATACGGCTAACAGAAGAGAAACCAATCTCTTTTTCATGTATTACACCTCTTTCTCCCTGCTTATTCAATCGTTCCGGTATTGAGGCAGACCGTCAGAGTGTTCCGGTATTCCGGATCCGTCGGCACGGAAAGGACCGGATTCTCCTTTGTTCCAGAAGCGGCCGTATTGCGGATCGTACCCGTGTTCATCGTAACCAAACCCGCATTATACGTGGTACCTTTAATATTGGAACCGTCTTGCGGTGCAATCACCTTGCAATTTTCAATGGTTCCTGCATTGAGAACGGCCAGACCGCCGTTATTGAAGTACATATTAATGTCCGCATAAAGCGCCAAAATAATATCCGAATCGCTCAAATTGGGGTTGATCTTTCCCTGGAAAGTCGTGTTGCGGATCACAGCGTCTATTGTATTTTGGAACACAATTCCGCCGAAATCCATATTTTTTCCTTCGTTCTCCGGAGATGCTTCCAATACCCCGTTGATCGTGCCGTAGGAAACGCAGTCCTCGATTGTGCCGCCGTTGATCGCTACAATCGTGCCGCAATGATTGCCCGTCGTATTGATAACGCTGTCGGCTGCAATCGTCAGATTTTTCAGCGTACCCGTGTTTGTCCCAAACAGGCCCAAGTGGTCCTCGCCATTGATGGTATAACTCACACTGTACTTGGCGCCCTGGTATTCCCCGTTCAAGCTACCGCTGAAGGACGGGGTCGGCACATACTCGCCCAATGCAATATCCGCGCCCAGGACAAAATGCTTGTCGCTGTAATTGCGGATCTTATTAAACTGCTCGGCATTCATAATTAGGAAGGGGTTCTCTTCCGAACCATCGCCGCCTGCAAAACCTGGGTCCTCCGGCTTTACCTCAAATTCAATGACAGCCGGGCCATTCGATACCGGAATAGCAACTTCTTTCGACGCCTGATCTGCTGGATCGTACACATAGCCTTCCGGCGCGGCTACATAGTGGGTGGCAGCTGCATAGCCCTGTGCTGCATCCATTAGTGCGAACGTATGAGTGCCCTTTTCCAGATCACTGTAGATCTTCGAATAGCTCTGTCCCAACAGTTCCCTTGTCACCGTATTGCGGAAATCCACACGGACCTGATATGCTTCCGGATGTTCTGCAGGGTCCGGGTCCTCCGAGCTGGAACCACCTTCGTCCGGATTTCCAGCCGCAGTGTCGTCCATCTGGTACGCATTCAGCA